>NZ_JABSUZ010000021.1:0-95569 GCF_013284345.1 Brevibacillus sp. MS2.2 | reverse complement strand
TTTTATTTTCCCAAAAAATCTCACTCCCCAACATACTGAAAAGCACTTATGCTAATATCCCCTTTGGTCCGTTTCGTGACCATTCTAGTCAAGAATGCGAGCAGATTTTTCTGATCAGTGAAACTGACGTTGAATGCATTTTCGATATTGCCATATCCGTGTGAATCGAAAACGATAAATGAATGATTAATCTTCACTACCGCAATCGTATAACTGCCGATGACAATGGCATATCCAATTTTAGGAGCATCAGAGTTTGAGAGGATATTTTCAAAGAAAGTAGCAAATTCCGTTGCCTTCAGAGTCCGATTTTCGAGAAAAGCGATTTCAATCTGATCCCTGATCTGTACGTGATGCGCTTCGTATGGATTCAAATAGCTCCCTTTGTGTAGCATGCCTTCGCTTCCTCTGATTGTTTCTTTGTACAACTCTGCACCGCTGTTCAGTACTTGATCGATTTCCTTAGTGGATAGCATCCGACCTTCCCTCATGATCGTGGTAATCGCCATGAGTGAATGAGCGGAGCAAGCCGAGCTTTCCCCCACTCGTTTAAATTGATTGCGCGTTCCTTCAACACGGACTGGTGGCTGAACTTCTAAATCCATGGCTACTTCCTTCTCTTCCGGCACCGATTTACTCTCAAATAAAAACTCATCTTCCAATTGAAGCTCCTTGTCCATCTCCCCTGTAACGTGGACAGATGGCTTATCTGCGGCAACATAAGGGGACCCGGATTTTTTGAGCTGTTCTATTTGTTCGTTCACTTCTTTTAAATCCTTCTCATACTGCTTCCAAAGCGCATGTTTTATCTTCCACTTTTGCTCGTAATCCGAAACCCTGGAACGATACGTCTCGATATCACTCTTTTTTTGGGCTTTTTCAGCTTCCTTCAGTTTGTTCTTGTTCATTTGAATATGTCTGGCGTAAGCAGCCGTATTTTTGCGGGCCAATGGCATTGCTTCTTCGAGAAACTTTTTTCGCTGGATGATTTTAATTTGCTGCATGACTGGCGCATTCGCTGTACCGTCGGCATTCCATCTCTTGTCCCCATCAGGATTTAGTACCCTCATGTCAGAGATCGGGTGTTCATTAAATCGCAATGCGACAGGATACTTCCCTTCCGGCCGGAATGTTTTGCCGATCAGTTCCTTAAGAAAATGAACACGTTCCTCACCTGTTTTGTTATGGAATGCTTCAAGAAGGTGATCACGGTAACCGCTTCTTTCAAAATACCGAAGCTCATGTATAAGCGAGAGCGCAATGCCCTCCCGAATCTCTGGCCCGTAAAACACGTAATCCATAAAATTGGTCTCTCTGTCCAAATCCTCGTGTCGCTCTGAACCTTTTGCCTTCAAGTTCGTCTTGGAGAAGGTTGTTTTAGGTTTTTTCCCGGTCTGTGGAATATATCCATACTTATAAATTTGCTTGTATTGGTTTGTATTGTCTTTTCGCGGTATCTCTGCTTGCCGAATGAGTGCACCCTCGTGGTCATAGTAGCTAATCATTGTTTTAGAGGATAGGGGCTTGAGCTGGTCGAACATCGATACCCAGCCATCATACTCAATAAGTGACATATCACCGGAAATTTGCGTTCCGCCGTAACGTGTTTCAATTTTTTCGTCGCCGACGTCTATACGGAAAAAAACAAATCCATGATTACCGAGCTTTTCCACATTCCCTGGCGTACTGAATTCCGATTTCCAATTGGGATTTTTCTTCGAGTACTCGGCAAAGGAGTCCAAGCTGCCGTCATTTGCTATGGGATGAAAGTTGGGCGTGGCGTGCTTAACGGTAAAGGGTAACCCATATACGGCCAAGAACAGCTCCTTCTCGTCTGCCATTAAACAGCCCACGCCTCTATTGAAATACGACTCCAGGTCTTCAGGATTCGCTTCAAAATACCTCTGTGCATTGTCGATGAGTTGCTCGTGCAGCTTGAGGATATTGCGCTCCGAAAGCAGCTTGATTGGATTGGCTTTGTCCTTATCTTTCTTTTTGGGGTGGGTAAAGTACGGATCATGTGGATAGAGGTAATGCTTTTTCTTTTTACCGGCATATCTCTCGAGCTGTTCGGCTATATCGTCAGGATCATTACTTACTTTGCTCAAAGCGTCCCGCAATAAGAGCTCATACTCCTTCCATTTCTCCTTCGTATCGATGTCAAACCCGCGTGAACGGGGATTAGGAATCCCAAGCTCGTGCTCCAAATACGGCTCGACAACCGTATAATCCATCCATGTAAAACTGTTAAATGTTTCCACTAAATCGTCATACGCTCGCAAAGCCTTCATTTTTATCAACGTTTTCCGACGGTATGCCGCCAACTCGTCTTTGAGCTTCGCCGATTTCCACTTGGCACCTTTCCTAATGTTGGCGTATGCATGGTGCTTTTTCCAAATTTTGATGATCGTTTGTCCTGCCTTTGCCTTCTCACTCATTTCCTTGTCATGGGGTTCGTCCAGCGGCGGTGAGATATCGTCGTCCTTCATAGCTTCCAGTGTTTGTTCTGCCTGCATTAACACGAAAGAGGCTTTTAGTAACATCGGATTATAATCATCGATAATCCCGTACATTCCCTGATAGTTCCGGTAGTTTTTCGCATCCTTTAGCTTGGAAGAGCCATTCAGAGTAGTCAAAATAAAGGTACGCAGCTCAGATGCGTTTTTCAGATACCATTGCAACTCTTCTTTATTCAGACCGCCATGGATGAGTGTATGAATGTATTCATTTAACAGCAAAATTTCTTGAATAAACTCATCGAAATGAATCTTCTCCTCGTCCTCCGCTCCGGACATACCTACCGATTGAAGCTTGCCCGTCGTTATGTTGGCAGCTTCCTCATTCGAATCGTCGATGCTTTCTGTAGAATTTTGATTCTCTAAACCGATATCGTCCTCTTGTTCATTCTGCTTGACCTTCTTTTTGGACTGGCCGGACTTTTCTTCCATTTTCTTGGAATCAGAGCTTTTTGTATCAGTATGCTTCCTTTTTTCTCCGGAACCTTTTTCCTTGCTCTCACGCATGAGTTGCAGGACAGCCTGGTTGCCGTATACGCTTTGCAATTGTAGAATCGATCGTTGACTGGATCTAGACTGTTTGGACAATAAGGGCATGATTGAGGAAGCATTGATTTTACCTATCTCCTCATGATGATTCGCATGGGGGTGTTGGTTGTTTACTGGAGTCGATTGCCGCGTGAACATGAACTTCCTCCTGACCACGAGTGAATTCTCACTTGCTGTCTACTCATGTTGCTCCTGTCTACAAATAATGGCTTCCTTGTCTTACCCTTTCACTGTGGCAATCGGCGCCACTTCGGCTACAATCTCAGCCATCCCATGATCCACATGCGACTGAATCACCGGGGTAATATCCTTGTACGCATACGGCGCCTCTTTTTTCAGCTCTTCTTCCCATTTCTTCAAAATATCGCTCCGTCCACGCAAGTCCGCCCGCTTCGGGTCAATCGGATTGATCACACGGAAGTTGGCAAGAAACTCGCGAAATCTGTCATCGTCCACTTTCACAGCATCGCCGCGAGAAAGTGCACGACCAGCTCCATGGCTTGCGCTAAACAAGCTATCCCGATTGCCAAGCCCCGCCAAAATAAAGCTGTGCGAGCCCATAGAACCGGGGATAAACACAGGTTCACCCGTATACTGAAACGGCGTACCCATCATTTGCTCGGCCGATTTCGCCGTACACGATCCTTTTCGATGCAAAAATCCGCCCACCTGCTCCAACTGTTCCTCCCACAAATAATTATGAGGCGCATCGTACAGCAGCCTGTGTTCAAAATCGCCCAACACATCGGAAATCGATTTGTACATCATCAGACCGAGCATCAATCGATTGGCAAACGCAAAGTTCGCCGCATTGTACAGGAGACTCCAAAACATTCTCCACTGTGGTTCGAAACGCTCCGAAAGAGGCAGTGGATACATGCCGTTATCCGGGTGCTTCAAGGAAGTCGGGTACATCTTTTTCAGCATCTCCTTGATCCATGCACCGCTGTTATAACCAATGGAAACAGAGCCGGTATGAATCATCAGGACGACTTGCCCTTCCTTCAGCCCCCACTGACTGGCGATTGAGCCCTGATGCACTTTTTTGACCACCTGAATCTCAAAAAAATGATTCCCTCCGCCAAGTGAGCCGATTTGTGCATCCCGGGAAAGCTCGGCAGGACCGAGAAAATCATCGAGGCCAATCGTCGATTCTGCGATAAAAGACCCCATTTTATTGACATGGTTCAAATCCAGCTCCTGCTGCTTCTCGTTGTAATAACGCCAAATCCCCTCGCCATTCGCTTCCTTGTGGCTGTCCAGTATGCCGATCAGGCCTTCCTTGAACATTTTCTCGCGCATCTGCCGCGTCATGGGAATATTGCGGCCCCCTTCGAAAAAAACATGGCGAACATTCCGCTCAATCGCATCCAGATTTGTGCGAATCTGCTCCTCGCGCAAATCCGTAACATACAGACGCATCCCGCAGTTAATATCGTTGCCAATCGCTTGCGGCAGCACAAACCCACGCGTAAACAGCGTCGTGCCTACAGGAATACCGCTTCCTTTGTGAAAGTCGGGTGTAATGGCTACCTCTAAAACCCCAGCATCTTGATCGTCAAAATAATCGGGGGAATGCTTTTGCAGCGTTGCAATGGTTTCATTCACCTCTAAAAGTCGATGAAGCTCCTCTACCGCATTGTTTTCTACTTTTACTTCCGGATTGATGAAATATTTAATCGGAGTGTTGCTCAATTGAAGACCACCTTTATTTGTTTTACAGGAACGTATGTTCTTTATTTTCCAATAGAAAAAGCCGCTTTCATGCTCATTTCTTCCTTCCTGGATGAAAAAATGCAGCATGGTATCGCAGCCTTTACGCTTGAAGCTATTGGGTTATCACAGGAGCGTTATCCGCAATCTATGGGAAACGGAGCTGGCTCACCCTTAAACAACGCAATCGCGTAAAAGGCACACCTATGGAGTTGGATTTTATCGCTACATGGTTTTGTTTCATGCTTGGTTACGTATGCGAACATGTTGGAATCCTCCTCCTTTCGTTTCTTGCTCACGATCTTATCATTGGATAAATTTTACTGTCAAGCCCCCGAATTATCGAGGGCCCGTGTGATCTTTCCTTTTACATCGAATCTAATTCGCCTTCCATAAACTTGATCAGGTACACTTCCGGCTGCGCAAGAAATTCCGTAAAACTGCACAAGTCCGCATACTCCTTATGCTCCTCATCATAGCAGCCGATGCTACCTTTTTTCTTCGGATTCCACACAAGGTGCAGATGGGAGTAGTTGTCGATTTCGGCAGACAAACGCAGCAGCTTTTGCCGACCGATTTTCATTTCAATCGTATCGGTCAATGTGAAAAAGTCGATATACCCAATGTCATACTCATTTTCCGCCAGCTTAAGACGCAGCTCTTCTCCGGTAAGGAAGCCAATGAGTTCTTCGGTCAGTTTATATTTTTGCAGCTCGTACTTCCTGTTCTCCACATCATGCAGCTCGGCAGGTTCCAGCGATTTCAAATACGCAGCCAACTCCGCATTTTTATTGCTGACCGCGATGGTATAAGGCCGCTCGCCACCCCTTTCCGCTACCATAACGTCCGCACCGCGTTCAACCAAATACTTGACCATGGCGACATTCCCCAAGCGTGTGGCAACTGTTAATGGAGTCGCTTGATACGGATACACCATATTCGGTTTGTTATAATTGATGTCCACCCCATGATCGAGGAAATAAGCCGTGGTCGCAAGGTCATGATCCGACACGGCTTTACGCAATACATCGCCGCCATGCAGTCTTATATCCAGTCCCAGCTCTTGAATGAGCGGGATGTTCTTTTTGTTGCCATAGTAAGCCTGCGAATAAGCGCCTGAGCGCACCTGATTGAGCATGTCCAGCTTGGCGCCTTGCGCTGCAACATAACGAACAATCTCTTCCTTGCAATAACGTACGGCCATCAAAAAAGCGGGATTATTTTTCACATTCAAATTGACACCGTGCTCTACCAGCAGCTTAACAACTTCTAGCTTCTCCGATACAAGTGCCAGATCCAACGGGCTGATCGTCGTATATTTACTAAGCACGAAGCTCTCTTCTATATCCCAACCTGCTGCAATAGCATCTTGCAAAGCAGGAACATTTCCTTGATAAATATGCATCGCGATCTCTGGCAGCTCTTCGAACGCTCCGATATCTTTCAACTTGATCATCGATTACCCTCTCCTCGCTTATGTCTTATGAAAAATATAGAAAATTAATTGGCAAAAAACAACAAACTCCTACGTTATTCTCCTTTTTTTGATTGTAAATACAGATAATTATGTCTATTTTTGCCGAATCTGCTCGATAAAAAGTTTTTTCCCAATAAAAGGAGTAGTTTTACGAGAAGAGAAATACTTATGCAAATCGTCTTATACATAATTTTTTAAGGAGAGTGGACTGATGAAGAAGATGCGTACTCTCGCTTCTCTTACGCTTGCAGCATCACTCATGCTGAGTGGCCTTCCTTACAATGCACTGGCAGCGGCGGAGTTTAGCGAACGGGATTGGGAGAAAGTAAACGAATATACCAACGCGGAAGTAGAGATTGGCTCCGAAATCTCGAAAATCTCCCCTCTGCTGAACACCAGTTCCAGCAAAAACGTCAGTGTCATTATTGAGCTGCAAAGTGAGCCTTCGATCACAGCTAAACACAGCGAAGGTTCAGAATCTTCCGTTAGATCATTGCGAGCGAAAGTAGAGGATGAGCAAGCCTCCTTCCTCGATGAAGCAAAAGACAACAAGGTCAAACTGAAGGTAAAGCGCAAGTTTGAGCATGTATTCAACGGGATGGAAGTAACGGTGTCAGCCGACGAGTTGGAAGAGCTGGCTGAACTGCCACAGGTGAAGCGCATTTATCAAAATACGTATTATGAGCTTCCCGAAATTGATGCCGTTAGCGAGAAAGCATCGGCCACCAAATGGGATCAAGCCCCTCTCCAACAAATTGGCGTTCTCGATATGTGGAAGGATGGTCTGACAGGGAAAGGATTGAAGGTCGGCGTCATCGATACGGGTGTCGATTACAAGCACCCTGATCTCAAGGATGCCTATAAAGGCGGATATGACTCCTTCGACAATGACAAAGACCCTTATGAAGAAGCGCCAATTCCTGTGGAGGATGACCGCGATGGAAAAGGATATGAAGGCTCCAGCCATGGAACTCACGTCTCCGGCACCATCGTAGGACGCGCCAAAAACAGGACCTCAGATGTACAGGTAAAAGGGGTTGCCCACGGTGCAGACCTCTACGTCTACCGCGTATTGGGCCGAGGCGGCGGTAGCTCCGCTCAGGTCATCGACGGTATCGAAAAAGCGGTGAAAGACGGCATGGACGTCATTAACCTGTCGCTTGGCGCCGCTATGGAGAAGAACTCTGACTCCCCGGATGCCATCGCTGTGAATAACGCGGTACTGTCTGGTGTGATCACGGTTGTATCGGGCGGGAACTCCGCCGACGATGAACGCGGCAGACATTATTACACCGCGGGATCACCTTCTGGAGCGAGGCTGCCGATCACAGTTGCAGCGGTAGACTCTCCTACCGTGCAATATGACAGCTCAGCAACCTCGTCCTTCGGAGCCAATTACGAATTCCCTGTGATGGCATGGCAGGTCAGAAAGGATAACTTCTCCTCCATCATCGGAACCAAACCGCTGCCAGTCGTCTATGCCAACCTTGGCTCTCGCAGCGATTTTGAAAAAGCAAATGTAAGAGGCAAAGTCGCTCTCGTTTCTCGTGGTACCCTTGGCTTCACGGAAAAAATCGAAAACGCCCGAAAAGCTGGTGCTGTCGCTATCGTGGTCTTTAACGGTAACGACGCCGACGGGGATGGCGTAGCTGACCTGGATATCGCCGATCGCGAGGGCTATGTCAACACGATCCTGGGTGACCAGATCGAAGCGATCCCTACCTTTGATATGAAGGGTCTGGAAGGCCGGACACTGGCGAAAGAGTTGCTGGCTGACCCTGAGAAAGCGAAAACATTGACGTTTACGTTCTCAGGAAACTACCCAAGCACAAATGATCCTGGCGACCGCATTGCCGGATTTAGCTCACGTGGTCCAATCATGGGTGACGATTACAGCATCAAGCCGAATCTGGCTGCGCCAGGTGTGGCCGTTCTGTCCAGTTATCCATCTTGGAGCAAGCTGATCCCTGACGCCAAGTACGACAAGGCGTACGCTCGTCTAAACGGTACAAGTATGGCGGCTCCGCACGTTTCCGGTCTCGCCCTGCTGTTGAAACAGGCACATCCAGATTGGACGCCTGCCGATATCAAGGCAGCACTTGCGAACACCTCAAAACCGCTGTATAGCCCAGACGGCACACTGTACGATGTGTACTCCCAAGGTGCAGGCCGCGTAAACGGCTACGCTGCATCGAAAACACCTGCTGTTCTGACAACGGTAGAGCAGCTCACCATTTTGGGTGAAGATTTTGAGCCGAAGACCATTCCGTATTATGCGGACAACGTTTCCTTTGGCTTGCTGAAGGCTGGCAGCAATACTGTCACGAAAACGCTCCAACTGAAAAACCTGTCCAAGAAAGAAGTTTCTTATGAAGCAGAAGTGATCATGCATCCGTCGGTCACGACAGATCCGTACAAGCCAGGCTCCAAAACGCCAGATGTCGATGACATCGATGTGGAAATCTCCGACGATTCCATCTCCGCTAAAAAAGGTGATGCGACCACATTTGAGCTCAACCTGTCCGTTGACTCCGATGCAAAAGACGGCGTGTATGAAGGGGAAGTCTTGCTGAAAGCGAAAGGCAACCCTGACCTGCGCCTGCCGTTTGCTGTACACGTGGGAGACAAGCGTGAGGATACCAACTTCGGTTTCGATAACCTGAAGCTGTCCGATACAACAATCACGCCTGATGGCGATGGCGAGGAGGATTCGTTCACACTCGAAGCCGAGCTGCAAGCTAAAGACGTGAACCAGATCTCTGTTGAAGCATGGGACATGGACGATAAATACGTCGGTACGCTTGCATCCGTGTTCAACAATTACGCGCTGATTGCACCGGGCCCTATCACCTTCTCTAATCTCGATGGTACTTACTACGATGGTAGCCAAGTAGCGAAGAAGCTCGATCCAGGCAAATACAAGCTGAAGCTCGTCGGTCGAAGTGTTGACCAAAGCAAGCCGAAGGGCGAACAGATTGTAAAAGAATACGAGGCTTGGAAATCCTTCATGATTAAAGCATCGAATAAAAACGCGGTCTTGTCCAAGGTAGTTGAGGAAGCCATAGAGCAATTCGAGATTGAGATTGCGAACACCACAGAGCTGGATCAGCCAGTGCTTGCCCTGCCGGAAGAAAGCGCTGATGTGACTTATCAGGTGACAAAGAGCTCTGATGAGGCGCTTATCGATGACGAGGGGATTCTGAAGGAGCTGCCTGCCGAAGGGGAAGAGACCGTTACGCTGTATGTGACGATTACTTCTAAGGAAGATGAGTCGGTGACGGAGACTGTGAAGGTGAAAGTGACGTTGGAAGCGGAAGTAGAGTAGTTTGGTATGACGCCTCATAGATAATGGAAGGCTCCGTCATGGTGTGTGGCGGAGCCTTCTTCCTTCATCTCCCCCACTTCTACTCTGCGAAATCAAAAAGAACCTTCAATCCAAAAACGGATCAAAGGTTCCAAAAGATTGCTATTAACTAATTAACTATAAGCCAGTTCTTTTTCAACGAGACCAAGCGCCTCGTCTGTCGAACGTTGAATCTCTTGAAGAAGCTCTTGGTTTTGCAAGAGTGACACGCCATAAGAAGGAATCATTTCTTTGATTTTCGGTTCCCACTCTGCCATACGTTGTGGGAAGCATTTTTCTAATACCTCAAGCATAACCTGAACAGCTGTAGAAGCACCTGGAGATGCGCCGAGCAATGCAGCTACGGAGCCATCAGCGGCACTAACCACTTCAGTACCAAATTGAAGGGTACCTTTTCCTGCTGGTGTATCCTTGATAACTTGCACGCGTTGACCGGCTACCACGATATCCCACTCTTCGCTTTTCGCATTCGGAATGAACTCCCGTAGTTCTTCCATGCGCTTTTCATGCGATAACATAACTTGCTCGATCAAGTATTTGGTCAATGCCATTTCTTTTACGCCTGCCGCCAACATCGTGATGACGTTGTTCGGTTTTACGGAAGTGATCAAATCCATATTGGAACCTGTTTTTAAGAACTTTGGCGAGAATCCCGCAAAAGGTCCAAACAGCAAGGATTTCTTATTGTCGATGTATCTGGTATCCAGATGCGGTACCGACATTGGAGGAGCGCCGACCTTTGCTTTACCGTACACTTTTGCATGGTGCTGCTCTACCACTTCCTGATTTTTACAAACCATGAACAATCCGCTTACCGGGAAACCGCCAATATGTTTGGACTCTGGAATACCGGTTTTTTGGAGCAAGTGCAAGCTTCCGCCGCCACCGCCGATAAAGACGAATTTGGCAATATGGTCTTCGATGTTACCGGTAGCCATATTGTACACTTTCAATTTCCACATGCCGTCGCTCGTACGTTTGATATCCTCAACAGCATGGTTGTAGTTAATCGCGACGTCTTTCGTCTTCAGGTAATCAAACAACATACGTGTCAAAGCACCAAAATTGACATCCGTACCAGAGTCGATTTTGGTTGCAGCTATTGGTTCATTCGATGCGCGGCCTTCCATGATGAGCGGAATCCATTCCTTCAGTTTTTCAGGGTCATCGGAGTATTCCATCCCTTGAAAGAGAGGATTGTTTGCCAGCGCCTCAAAACGTTTTTTCAAAAAGCTTACATTCTTTTCGCCTTGTACCATACTCATATGAGGTATCGGCATGATAAAGTCTTGCGGATTTTGGATGAGATTGTTTTTTACAAGGTAAGCCCAGAATTGTCTGGACAGATGAAAATGTTCATTGATTTTAATCGCTTTGCTAATATCTATAGATCCGTCAGCTTTCTCGGATGTATAGTTCAGCTCACAGAGTGCCGCGTGGCCAGTACCCGCATTATTCCATTCGTTAGAGCTTTCTTCGCCTGCTTTTGCGAGTTTCTCAAAAACTTTGATTTCCAACTCCGGTGCCAATTCTTTCAGTAATGCTCCCAGAGTTGCGCTCATGACCCCTGCACCAATCAAAATAACGTCTGTTTTTTGCTGTATGGAGCTCATATTACCCTTCCTTATCTACTGTTTTTGTAAAAAAGAAGTAGTAGCTCCTTGCCCCGTTGCAAGACGCTACGAAAACATCTTACCTTTCACAACTATAACTATATCATAGAAATTATTTATTGATTCAATTATCTATTATAATTAGAGGATTAATAACTATTTAATGTTGGTAAAAAAGGGAGGATTCCGCAAACAGTGCCTGAAAAATACGGAAAAACCAAGGCCTTACCTTCGTTTCTTGCAGAGGTTTAGGATTTGGTTTGTTGTTACCAGTGAGGCGCTTACCATATAAATTTCGCTGCACTCATGGAAAAATTAGTAAAATCCCACAACTAAGGAGAGATGGAGATGAACTCTTTGACCCACCTGACCATCAACATTCCGTGGCAGCGTTTGACGACAGCCTTTGGCAGAGGGACGGACATTCCGCGGCTAATAGAGTCCAGGCAATATGAGGAATTGGCCAATCTAATCGAGCATCAAAGCACCTTGTGGCAGACGACGCCGTGGGTGCTGCTGATACTCTTGCAGGAGCTGGCCAAACAGAAGCCAGAGCAGGTCTCTTCGCAGGAAATGGAGTTGTACTCGGCTGTCGCTTCCGCTATAAACGTGGACGAAATGGGTTCACAAAATGCGGTTGAGACCATGAACGAGCTATTGGACGAAAAGTACTTGTGGCCAGAGGACGAGGAAGACGATGAATTATGGTGGGAAGAAGAGAAGCCGCGGGGCTATGAGCAGGAAGCCTTTTACAGCTATTTTTCTTTTAGTTATTTGCTGCTAAAGGATGCCATTCCCGTTTTCACCGCGATTATGGAAGGGAACGATAAGCTCGCTCCCGCTATTCAAGAGCTGCTGCATATGCTCCAGTCAGATGGAGATAGTGCTGTCGTCGAATAAGTATCGAAGTCTCTTTGATCGTACCCACCCACTTCTCCTTATGATGGGGTGGGTATTCCCAACTGCTGTACGTAATATTGATGTGCCACTTCAGCAATACGATCCTGGTCTTCCCAAAAGCTCTGATCAAGCTTATCCAGCCGTTCTGCCTCTTCCTCGGTAAGAAACTGTGGAATATCCCAGAGTTGGGTGAGGCGATTGTCTTCCGATAAATGCTCGATGCAGGCATAGCCGGATTGGATGATTTCGAGTGCATGTACTGCCCCAATGGCTTGTAAGGCCCGTACCGCATAGATATATGCCTCTTCTCCCCAGTTGCAAAAAAACTGCAAAAACCCGCCGTTATATACATCCGCTTCCAACAGCCACAAGGCGGCAATCTCTTGTTCCTGTGAGGTCAGTGTGTTCCAGCCCGAAGCATTCTTTTTCTGCACAAAGGCTGCGGCAAAATCGAACCATACGTCATGGATATCCAACTTACTCAACTTGTACGCCCCCTCAATGTTTAACCCCTTCTAAATCAGATGTGCACAAACAATACGAAATACATTAATCTTATATGAATACATAATCGTTTGGTAGATGGTGGTAGCTCCGCGTGGCTAACATCTACGAAAAAGAATCGTTTAGGAGGTTGCAATGGACCAGACACTTATCGAACAATTGAATCGCTGGCATGAAGAAGACGAACACCAGCGAATTGTGGACCTGCTGTTAACCGTTCCCGAGGAGGAACGAGACTATGAGGCGGTCAGCCGACTGGGCAGAGCTTATAACAACTTGGGACTTTATGATGAGGCGCTCGACCAATTGAAGAAAATTGCTGAAGCAGGTCAACAAGATCCAGTCTGGCATTTTCGGGTAGGTTTTGCTCACTATCATTTGAAAAGATATGAAGAGGCGTCACAGGCATTCCGTACTTCTGACAAGCTAGAAACCGGTAATCAGAATACCGAATCATGGCTAAGATGGAGTTTGCAAAAAGCGGAGAAACAGCAAAGACAAGAGCTTCGTATGGCTGCCAAAAGGGTAGCGGCTGTTAAGGGTTCAGCATCGGAGGAAGTCCCTTTTTCGAATATGTCATTGGAAGACTTTTGGGACGACAGCGAGTACGCGAAAAAGGCCTATCTTTCCGAGCCACCCACGGATGAACTGATCGCATCGATCGAGGAAGAGCTGGGATACAAGCTCCCTGCCTCCTATCTTGCACTAATGAAGCAGCAGAATGGCGGCATTCCGAAAAACACGTGCTTTCCAACAGAAGACCCTACCTCCTGGGCTGAGGATCATATTGCCATTACGGGCATTCTAGGCATTGGCCGAGAGAAAAGCTATTCGCTCTGTGGGGATCTCGGCAGTCAATTTATGATTGAAGACTGGGGATATCCCGACATTGGAGTCGTCATCTGCGATTGTCCTTCTGCTGGACATGACGTTGTGATGCTAGATTACCGTGCTTGCGGGAGAGACGGCGAACCTGAAGTCATCCACGTCGATCAGGAAAGCGATTATGAAATTACTTTCCTGGCTGAAAATTTCGAGGCGTTTATCAGGGGCTTGGTGAGCGAAGAAGAATACGATACCTCCGAGGAGGACAAGGAAGCCGCTCTTTACAAAGTAGCCCACGGGAAGTTTTCTTCCTTGCTGGAAGAGCTATGCACGCCCGTATCAGAAGTGGAACTAATCGATCAGAAAATACGCAGCATTTGTACACGGATTGTAGAGGAAAAAGGCTATTTTTCTTTTCATGCGGATGTACTCTCGTATCTGATGTACGATGTGCAGTTTTGGCTATACACAAAGTCATATCCCGGTACCACTCAAGAACAGTACCTAGCTGTCTATGAGAAAATGATCGCCTTTGGCGGAGAATTCGGGCAAGGCGGGTACGCCCCGGGATGGATTACCGAATGGCTGGACCATCGCAAGAAGGAAGGCCGGATCGTACAGGAAAATGGACACATCCGGTTTACAGAGCAGTTCGCTGTGGAAGTAATTCAACAACTGCGAGAAGCCTAAAAAGCATGCAAGCAACAAAGAGCCCACATTTTCGCGGGCTCTTCTTTTATTTCATTTGACTGCTATGCCTCACTACTCATGAAAATCGAGTCCCGATCTGACTTCTTTCACATACCCTGCCCGAATGACGAAATCTCCGAAATGTTCGCCCTCCTCACGTTCCTTCGCATACCGATTTAAGATCGGTCGCAGTTCATTCAGTATTTCTGCTTCCCCGATGTTTTCGCGATACAGCTTGTTCAATCGATTACCGGAGAAACCGC
Organism: Brevibacillus sp. MS2.2; assembly: GCF_013284345.1. Taxonomy (NCBI): domain Bacteria; kingdom Bacillati; phylum Bacillota; class Bacilli; order Caryophanales; family Paenibacillaceae; genus Brevibacillus; species Brevibacillus sp. MS2.2. The sequence goes on along the minus strand of NZ_JABSUZ010000021.1, from coordinate 81,155 downwards.
CACCCAAATACATGTTGTATTTACCGACAGCCTTCCCAATAAAAGAGATTTCCGCCAGTGCAGGTCTTGCGCATCCATTTGGGCATCCTGTCATGCGAATAACGATCTCCTCATCGCGCAAACCCGCCTCATCCAAGATCAGCTCGATCTCATCCAGCAGTGTTGGCAAATAACGCTCTGCCTCAGCCATCGCGAGTCCGCAAGTCGGCAACGAAACACAAGCCATGGAGTTCCTCCGCAGTGCAGAATAGGTCGTTCCATCGGTGAGCCCGTATGCTTGAATGATCTGTTCAATTTCCGGCTTCTTTTCGCTGGTGACATTTCCAATGAGGAGATTCTGATTCGGCGTCAGGCGGAAATCCCCTGTATGCACCTTGGCAATCTCCCGCAGACCGGACTTCAGGAGGTAGTTGTCCTCGTCTTTTACACGTCCATTCTGTATGAAAAGGGTAAAATGCCAGTTATCGTCACTCCCTTTCACCCAGCCGTAGCGATCGCCATTATGCTCGAAGTGATAGGCGCGTGCCTGCTCCAGCTCCCAGCCCAGTCGTTGCTCCAGTTCATGAATAAACCATTCGATACCGCGGTCGTCGATCGTATATTTGAACCGAGCGTGCTTCCGAACCGCGCGATCTCCGTAGTCTCTCTGAATCATGACCGTTTTCTCAGCGACATCCAATACTTGCCCTGGTGTGACGAAGCCGATCACCCGCGCCACCTGCGGATATGTTTTGGGGTCGCCGTGGGTCATTCCCATCCCGCCCCCGACCGCAACGTTGAAGCCCAGCAGTCGACCTTCCTCATGAATGGCGATAAAGCCCAAATCCTGAGAAAAAACGTCAACATCGTTGGCAGGCGGTACGGCGATGCCGATCTTAAACTTGCGCGGTAAATAGACAGGCCCATAGATCGGTTCTTGCTCTACCCCATCCCGACTGTCGACAACCTTTTCTTCATCCAGCCAGATTTCATGATAGGCGCGGGTCCGGGGGTCGAGATGATTGCTTATTTTTTTGGCCCATTCGTAAACCTCTTGATGAACTTCCGACTCGTACGGATTCGGATTGCACATGACGTTGCGGTTGACGTCCCCACAAGCAGCCAGTGTACTTAACAAGGCTTCGTTTACTTCTTGAATCACCTGCTTCATATTCCACTTAATCACGCCATGCAGTTGGAAAGACTGACGAGTCGTCAGACGAATCGTTCCATTGGCAAACTGCTGGGCGATATCGTCCATCATGAGCCATTGCTCTGGTGTGACAACGCCGCCAGCGGCACGCACGCGCACCATGAATTGATAGGCTGGCTCCAGCTTCTGTTTGCTCCGTTCATTACGAAGATCCCGGTCATCCTGCATGTAGCTGCCATGAAATTTCATCAAGCGGTTATCATCCTCAGGGATGGACCCAGAAATCCTGTCTTCCAGCGTTTCCGTCAGACTTCCCCGCAAGTAATCGCTTTTGCGTTTAATGTCCTCTACATCGCTGTGAGGAGCACTGTTTGGCGAAAGCAAATAATTTTCTGACATGGTTTCGATCTCCCCTCTCATTCTTTCTCAACACTCAGTAGACATCTCGCTGATATCGTTTTTCCTGCTGCATCCGTTTCAAATACGCAACAGCTTCCTCTGAATCAAGTCCACCCTCTTGTTGGAGAATGGTGACCAGGGCTGCGTGAACGTCGTGCGCCATCTTTTTCTCGTCTCCGCATACGTATACGTGCGCCCCAGCCTGCAGCCATTGGTACAGCTCCTTGCTCTTCTCAAGCATCCGGTGCTGAACATACACCTTTTCGCTTGTATCTCGAGAGAACGCGACATCCATGTGCGTCAGTACACCCTGTTTGAGCCAACGCTGCCATTCGAGCTGATACAGAAAGTCCGTGGAGAAATGCTGATCGCCAAAGAAAAGCCATGTCTTGCCGGTCGCCCCTAGCTCCTCCCGTTCTCCCAGGAAGGCGCGGAATGGAGCAACACCCGTGCCGGGACCAATCATGATCAACGGAATGTCCGGGTTAGCCGGGAGCTTAAAGTTGGGGTTATGCTGCACAAATACTGGCAGCGTATCACCCGTTTCCAAACGATTCGCGATATAGCTCGAACAAACGCCGTACCGCTCACGCCCATGAGCCTGATAGTGAACATTGCGAATTGTCAGATGAACTTCGTCCGGGTAGGACTTTAAGCTGCTTGAAATCGAATAGAGACGCGGCGGCAGCTTTCTAAGAATGGAGACAAATTCTTTGGCAGGCACGCCCTTCAAATCGTAGTCCTCTACCAGGTCCAGCAAATCCCGATTTCGAATATAATCACGAAGCTCTTGCTCTCGCCCTTCCGCAAGCAGTTCCTGCAACCCGTTTCCTGATGATAGCTTTACTGCTAGTTCCAGGAGGGGCTTGGTGAGAACCGTGATTTCAAAATGACTGGACAAGGCCTCTTCCAACGTGCGCTCTTCCCCGTTTTTATGAATGGGAACGAGCTCTTCCGGCTTCCAGCCCATCGCGTCAATCAGCTCACGGACAAGGTCAGGATGATTTTTAGGATAGACCCCCAAACAGTCACCCGGTTCATACTCGAGATTGGAACCCTCAAGGGAGATTTCCAGGTGGCGGGTTTCCTTATCTGCTCCCCGTCCGTTCAGATTCAAGTTCTCCAAGACCACAGCCTGAAACGGATTCGACCGTGAATATTCGGTCTGTGTCCCTGTCCCGATCACTGCACTTGCAGCAGCAACCTGGGTTACCGACGTTTCACTGAGAGAGGCCAGAACTTGATTCATCCATTCAGAGGCTTGCTCCTCGTAATCCACATCGCAATCGACTCGAGGAGTAAGACGCTTGCCTCCGAGCTCTTCTAACCGCTTATCGAACTCTTTGCCAGTTTGGCAGAACAATTCATAGGAGGTATCGCCCAATGCCAGCACGGAAAACTGCAAGCCCACCAATTGCGGCGCTCTTTTGCTGTGCAAGAATTCATGGAAAGAGAGGGCGTTGTCCGGTGGTTCACCATCTCCGTGTGTGCTTACCACAACAAGCAGGTTTTCAACCTTTTTCAACGCATTCGTCTTGAAGTCGCTCATGGAGGAAAGAGTTACGTGGAAGCCGTGCTCCTGAAGCTTTCCGGTCAGCACCTTCGCCAACTTTTGGCTGTTCCCGGATTGAGATCCGAAAAGCACTGTCACCTCTTTGGAAATGACTGGCCCATTCGCAGTTGAAGCGGCTTGAAACCCAGCGGCCATCGGTGATTCCACTTTGTGAAGAGCTGCAAGAAACCCGCTCAGCCAAACCTTTTGCACCTCCGAAAGCGTAGGCAGCAACCAATTTAGGAGCTCTACTTGTTCCTGACTGAAAGGACTATCTGTTACCTTAAGTACCAACGATATACACCTCACATGAGAAAAAAATTAATTCCGAGTAATCTTATATGATTATTTACTTTAAGCTACCACAGTGAGTAGAATCCGAGCAATTGGAATTCGTTATTGTCATCATAAGTTTTACTAATCATTGGAAAACAACAAACCCCGGTCCTAAGATAAGGAACCGGGGTGTTTTTCACTCAAATTCTTGCTATTCAACTTGTTACGTACATGAAAAGTTATCTTTGTCCCTGTATCTAGCGTACTTTCGATATGCAGACCTGTTCCGAAGTGCCGCTTTAATCGCTGATCTGTATTGATCAATCCTACTCCTGAACTGCTATCAGCTTTTCTTTCGAGAAGTCGTTGTACTTGATCTTCGTCCATTCCGATCCCATCATCTTCAACAGTTATTTCAGCATGCGTTTTCTGGACGGAAATCCGAATCTTAATTTCCCCCCCACGAATACGGTTCATCACACCATGTATGATCGCATTTTCTACGAGAGGCTGGATCGTAAGAAAGGGAATTTTTATATCCTCACAGTCATCTATCTCCCAAACAACTTGCAGCCTTTCTTCAAACCGAACCTTTTCAATATATAGGTAAGAGCGCACCAGACTTAGCTCCGTTTCGATCGGAACAAGCCCGTCCATATCTTCAAATTTGAATTTATTCCTCAAAAAATTGCTGAACTCATACAGTAAATCACGCATCTTGTCCAAATTGATGTCACTTAAAGCCGTTACAGCGCTCAACGCATTAAATAAAAAATGAGGCTGGATTTGCGCTTGCAGCCATGCAGCTTCTAATCGCAGTTGTTCCCGGACGGATTGTTTAATCGTAGTTAGCGCCTTAATCCGTGATTTTATTTCCATTCCTTCCACTGGTTTGGTCACGTAATCGTTTGCTCCCGCTAAAAAACCACTTTGAATATCTTTTGGTTGGCTTCTTGCGGTAAGAAGCAAAACAGGGAGTTCCGTGAGTGTAAATCGCTCACGAATCATTCGTGTTAGCTCATATCCGGACATCTGCGGCATCATAATATCGGAGATGACGAGATCCCATTCCTTTGTATCCAGTATGGCCAACGCCTCTTTTCCACTCGTCACCATTGTTACATCATATTCGTCTGGAGGTAGTATGGCTTCCAGCACCTGAAGGTTAACAGGGTCATCATCCACAATTAATAGGCGCGGATGATCGCGATTCACTTCTAATAAAGTTGTTGGTTTCGTAGCTGAATGAATCTCCACTTTTGCCTGAATCGGCATAGGTTGTACGACTATCGGTTCGAATGAGCGAGAAACAGCCACCTCTTCCTCCGCTTCCATCTGTGCCAGCTTTAACGAAAAGGTAAATGTTGAGCCCTCCCCTAAAACAGAGGATACATCCAACGTCCCTCCATGAAGCTCAACCAGTTGCTTGCTTATTCGTAGACCTAACCCAAAGCCACCTTCAATCATGGTCTCACTCGTGCTGGCTTGCTCATAAGGACGGAATAGGCGCTTTTGCATGTCTTCATCCATTCCAATCCCTGTATCATGAATCACAATAAAAGCTCTTCCGTCCTTGGAAAAAGATTGAATCGAAATGATCCCTTCACTCGTATATTTCACAGCATTGTGAAGTAAATTGAAAACGATTTGAATCACCCGATTCTCATCCGCGTGTACGGGAGGAAAATCTTCTGGGATTTGATTTACGATTTTTACAGGCTTTACTTCTGTGTTAAATTGCAGCATATCAAGTACCCCGGTCACGATGGGCTGAATCCATATGACTTTTTTCTGTAGGCGCGGGTTGCCTTCCTGTAAACTCATTACATCGATCAAATCATTTAATATCAATGTCAGCCGTCGCCCTACAGATAAAACCGTTTCAAGCTCTTTGATACTCCTTTCCTTCAACAAATGTCGTTCCCTGTTTAAAACGGATTGTGACATGTTCAGAATGCTATGTAGCGGATTTTTAAATTCATGTGAAGTGTTGGCCAGAAATTGATCCTTATGGTCATTCATTCTTTGCAAGGTTGCAGCAATTTCTTTTGTGTTGGCATGCATGATGAAATAGCCCTTAAACCACACAGCGGCTAAGCAACCCATCGAAATAATCAGATCAAACGGATAGTAGACAAGACTCAACCCACTCTCCCGCCAAATTAACGACCAAATAAAATGGTGAAGCAACGCAAGAAAAGAAAAAAGCAGTAAAAGATTGCTCATGATGTCTTTGATCAACTTTTTAAAGATGGAAATCAACGTGATCACTGCGGCAATACCGACCAATCCAAAATAAACGGGAAAGAGCATCGTCACCTGATCAGGGTCTAAAAACAACGTAATGCCAGCAGTCCCAAAATTCATCACCCTGTATACAGGATACATCCTGCTCCAAAAAGGGAGTTCGCGATGATTCATACACTCCAACAAAGCGTAGGCGCCAATAACGAGGGCAATATTCGCTAACCGAAAATCCCAATCAATGCCGATATAAAATAATTGGTGGAACAACTTCTCATCGTTGCTTAACACGCTAGTAAGCGCTATGCATAATGTCAGCAAAGAAAAATACAGCAGATTCTTTTTCTTATCTCCTAGTAAAAATAAAATAAACGCATAAGCAGAATGTATAAGAAATATCATGGCTGCCAGAAGCTGCGTAGAAACGGAGACTTTTATTTCTTTTGCAATGGCTTCTTCTGAACCAAATTTAATGGATCGAACAATGCCGCTGCTTCGACCATCCACATAGTTTGCCGCCTGAATGACGATATCGATTACGCCATTTTCATCTGCCGTAAAGGTTGAAGAATAAGGCAGATTTTTCGCAATATATTCATCCTCCGATTCCCCCACCCGCCCCGATTTCGCAAGCAAACGGCCGTTTACGTATAATTCCGATGCCGTGCGCACGCTGGGTACACGAATACTATAATTCAGGTCCTTTTCCGGATTTACATACAGACGCAAGCGATAAGAAGCAAATCCATAGGGAGTTGACTTGTCTGCATGCAAAGCTTCATTCCATCTTCCCGGAACCTGAATAAGCGCTGGCTCCTTCTCTTCTATTCCTTTTTGCCGTCTGCCATCCATCAACCATTGAGAGGGATAAAACTCCCACTCTCCATCGAGTAAGAGAGTTTCGCCATCTTCTGCATTCCAATCACGCAAATCGAATTGCCCATTTTTAATGTCCGCTTGTTGATCACGAAACGATTCCATCCACAAAATGCGTGCACCGGACAAGATGATTACTACTAAGCCTAGTAATAGTAGGACATGGCCCTTTTTCATTTGACTCTCCTAGTCATTTTCTTCTTAGACATCCAAATAGAATCTGTCCATAATTTACCACATAGAATAGGGCAGAGAAATACAGTTGTTATGGAAAAAGCTACGGTTATCTGAGGAATACCGTAGCTTAGTCAAATGGAGTTCTATGAAGCTTTTCTATTTAATAGAGACCCGTTCCGGTTCATAAGCCCCGTCTCGACTCTATGTAGTGGCTATCAGGAACTCCTCTCCGCTTGGCAGCGAAAGACCATCGGTGCGTCCGGTGAAGTAGCGCTGGTTAAGTTCTGCCGAGGATACATGCTGGACTTCTCGAAAACCAGCCTCGCGGGCCAGTGCCACCATCTCCGGCGGTGTGAAGAAGCTGATAAAAGGTGTGCCGCTTGCTCGTGCTCCCTTTTCCGCCTCTTCAACCTCAGGACGCTCCTTGGTTTCTGTGAGGTTAAAGGGGAGCAGGAACGTCATAGCCAGCGTGGAGCCTGGGGCAAGCGTCGCTGCTTGGCCCAACGTAGCCACAATCGCATCCTTGGTGAGGTACTGAGTGACGCCAGTGGATGCTACCACAGCCGGTCGTCTGGCGTCAAAGCCAGCGGTCTTTAGTTGCTCCCACCAAGACCCGCCTGCCTCGAAGTCAACGGGTACGAATCGTAGCCACTCGGGGATGTCAAAGCCCAGCTCGCTCAAGCGTTGCTTCTTCCAGCCCTGTGTGCCTGGCTGATCGACCTCGAAGATCCGCATTCGAGAAGCGATCTCTGGTCTGCGCTGAGCAAAGGTGTCGAGGCCAGCGCCGAGGATGACGTACTGGGTGACGCCTTGCCCGAGCTGTTCGGTGACCAAATCTTCAATAAAGCGAGCACGAGCCACAATAGATGCTCGAAATCCGCTGGTGCTCTCCGGGTCCATGTCAGGGCGTTGGCGCCATCCGTCTTCCGGGTCCGCCAGTCGCAGACCGATCTCGTCTTCTAACACATGCGGCGGTGAATCGACCTGTACGTGCAAGGCCCGCCACAACGCGACCCGCACTGCCGTATGGTCTGGCTCCGTAATTTGCTTATCATGCATGGCTGCTCTCTCTCCTATCGATTCGTTTGATTTTAATATGCTCCGATTTAATAGGACAATCCTGACAAATAGCCATTCAATACTTCCAGACCACTCTCCTCCAATGACTTGCCGCCACCTAGTCTCAGCTTCATGAACTTATCGGCAAAAAAATTTAAAAAGGAGTACGCCGCAGCATGCTCCTTTTGTTGATTTGCATATGATTTTGCTCACTACTTCCCCGGCACATGCCTTGTAGAAGGACGGGTACAAAAATAACGGCTGAAACGAAGTTATCTCGTGAACAGAATAGCCCTCACAAAATGTGTTACACTACTATAAGCAACCACTTATATGAACATCTCGAATGACATCCTGGGGGCATGTGATGAAACCATTGATATCGGCGATTCCCGGTGGGATCATAACCATCCTTATCTTTTATCTGAATTACTTTCCATTTAATCTTGTCGAAAAATTCCTCATGTTTGCAGCTTTCGTCATTGTACCTCTAGTGATTTTACTTTTGCGCTATGACGAAAAGAATAAACAGCAACGGGTTATTTATGCTGCTATAAAGCTGCTTCAATTTCCCGCAGCGCTTCTCGCCTTAGCCTCTGTAATGGGCAGCAAAACGTGGGGACTGGGAAGCACAGCCATACCAGGGACCCTCTCGCTCGGGTGGCTACTGTTCACATTCTTGCTCTGCCTTTATGGCCTGACCGTTATTGTGAATCGCAAAGGAAGGACAGAGGAAATCGCGATTGGCGCGGGGCTCGTTTACTTTCTTATCGGGGGCATTTGGTTCACTCTCTATCAGTATCAATTTGATCTCTTCCAGGCTAAACCCGCGACGCATGCCCTGAGTTCGGTCCACTTTCATTTTTCATCAGCAATTGTTCCGATTTTTATCGGTCTATTGGGACGGATCATGACGAAGAAAAGCTGGTATCCCTGGGTCGTTGCTGTCGATATCATTGGACCCATTCTGATCGCTGTCGGGATTATTTTCTCGAAGCCGATTGAGTACATTGGCGTCACCTTGTTCGCGTGTAATATTGCGATTTACACTACTTATCTGCTTGCTTACTTGAGGAGAGGCTCATTGCAGAATAAGTCGAGCTTCTTTTTAGTCCTTTCCTGCATGGCCTTTTACACCATTGTCGTCGTTTCCATTTGCTATCCGATATTGAAAAGCATGTTTTCATTAACCATACACGATTTCATTCCGATTTACGGATCGCTGCATGCGTTTGGGTTTGTTTTATGTGGGCTGATTGGATGGGTGTATATGATAGATTCTCTTAAGGAAAAACGCTAGCTTGCGAGTTTACAACAAAGAGCAACATGAGTGATTACCACTACGTGTTGCTCTTTGTTTCTGAATTACACTTCGCATCCTTTTGATAGAAGCCATTGTTTCATAACAGCAAATGTTTGTTCAGCATCCTCTTCGTACATGACGGCAACCTCTTGCCTGTTGGCATAATTAAACCTTACATAGCCGCCTAGCTGCTGGTAAAACAGCTTGCAAAGATATTCGTTCTCAAGCACCAAATCAGGGAGAAAGGCTTCTTGGCACATGCCAGCCAGCTCCGGCAACGATATTCCATCCTGCATCGGGGGCAAGCGCAAAAAGAGGTGACTCCGCGTCTCCGACCACGGCTCATAATAAACCGCTCCCTCTTGGTCACTTCCGTATACTTGGCGATAGATTTCGTCCAGCACTCTAGCATACATCTCTTCGTCTTCCTGCTTCTGCCCTTGTAGCGATAGCGCCTTCAATCGCTCAGCATGCCTCGGCAGCCAAAGCAGTTGATCGGTCTGGAGATGCACGGCCAGAAAATCACCGTCCACCGTAGTGCCTATCGCAACACACTGACCGATTTGCTGCTGCGTAATCGGGCTGTCAGCGTCATGCTCCCATAAATCATACTCGGCAAAAGGCTGAAGGACCTCCGTATCAGGCAAATTGATATTCATCCATCCTCTGTAAGTCCCCTCACCGAATTGCTGTAAAAATCGGAAGTATCCCGGTGGAAAAAAAGCGGCTTCCTCCTTCGATAGCGCTTGGTTTCGGCCATCGGACAACCGCTTTGGCTGCGATACTATGTACATGAATGCCTCCTCCTGTATCCTACAAATCGAGACTTCCTCATCTGCGCTCGTCCATCAACCGTTCCAAAAACTTCGCAAAAGACGAAGCATACGTGTCATACATGGGCTTCACCCTCTCTCCTCACACTCGACTCATTCCGGGAGCAAGCGGCCTTTTCAGGAGCCGCTCCATTTTTGATAACCTAACTTTACTAACGATTCTTGTATTTCTTGGTCTACTTTTGTTTTGGTAGTCACAAATTCCACTGTAGATAGAGCACTTGGAAGTTTTTGATGGATAAAGGTATCAAAATCGATGGCTGTTTTTAAAATGCGGAGCTTGCGCAGCGAAGGCAATTGCTCCATTCCCGTCAAACGAGCCAAGCCTTTACAATTCCAAATGGATAGCTCCTCCAACGCCTTCATCTCCCGATCAAAGCTGACTTCACGCAGTTGAATTTGATCCTCAATCACAAGACGCGTTAGCGCTCGGAAGTTCGCGATATTGGACAAGTCATGAAAACCGCGGACTCTGGAAATCTCCAGATCGTCGATTTCATTCTCTTCCATTTCCTGAATATGCTCTCGTCCTCCAAGCAAAATGCGAAGGTGCTTCAGCTTTTTCAGTCGGTTAACAAAATGTAACGGTAATTTGCTGATCGAATGCAGCGCGAGATAATTCAAATCCTTCAGATCGCCTACCGCCTCCAGGTTTTTCACCTTGCCCCCGACATGCAATTGCTCCAGATGAAAGAACTCTTTCAAATATTGCAGGTTGAGAATTTTTTTCTCAGAGAGAATCGATAAATCTCTGAGAGAGCCCAGCGTATCTATTCCCAAAATGTCCGAATTCTCCAGCTCGTATATACCCAGGTGTAAACTATGCAAATGTTTCAGCGTGGCCAATACTTCCGTGTTATGCGCATGGGCAAGACTATTGAGATGCAGCATCTTGACATGGGGAATCCGCAAGAGAGTATGTCCATCGAACGAGAGAGAATAGTGCCCGTAGAAACGCACTCCGAAGTTTTCATCCAAACGCGCGCATAGCTCATCGACTTCCTCCAAAATGGAGCCATAAAACTCCGGGTGAGAGAACTGGACGATCACTTGGTTGCCTTCGCGTAAGTCCTGCTCGATCTGAACCCGATCCAGTTCAACAGGATTATTGATCAGAATCTTTCTCATCCATATTTTTCGCACGCGTGCATCCTCCTATGGCAAGCCCTTCGGTGATCAAACAAAGTAATGATCCTCAAACGAAATAACACCGTCCGTAAATGAAAATTGGTTGGCTTGGAACCTCTTTAATATTTCAATGGAAAACTCTTCGAATGAGTCTGCAATCACCTCTTGATAACCCATACCAGAGTGATATTTAAAAATTTGTCCCGCGTCCTCAAACAATTCATTCAGCATGGACCATGTTTCGATGATAGCTGGAATAGACAAAAAGGAGTTGTAGCCGATAAAAGGCACCTGCTCTTGTTGTCCGTTCCATGTAGATAGATAATCGCGAAAATAAATCGGTAGTTGTACGTTTAATGTGCTTTCTAAGAGGTTTATTTCTTCCGCTGTAGCAGGGGGATTAACTGTGGAATAAATCGGGTGTGATATCGTTTGGATATGTTGTCCCATACGTCCTTAGCCATTTCTGGTTCACCACCACTTTTCATCATATTTATTGAAAACAAGGAGGCGTGCCTATACAGCTCATGTAGTTTCAAAATTCATATTTCTCGAACCGTTCTCTGAGAGATTCCTCGTGTGGTATCCACTCCGCATCACTCCAAAAAGACATTCTTACGAGTTCCGACAGCTTATCAACGGCTTGATAAGGACTGGTCATGCTGATGAAGTCGTCAAAATCCTCATTACGGATATCTAACGCTTCTCGCAGGTAGTCATCATGAAGACGCTCTTCTTTGAGTCCATATTCATCCCTTGTCCACTGTTCACAAAAGATTCTTTCGGCTTGAATGTCTCCATTCTCGAAAACCGACAACTCGAATATTTCCTCATTCATATATCCGGCTGTCATCACTGGTTCCTTGGTAAGCTGAGACAATGTTTTGCCGATCTTCTTCACTGTGCCCCATACAAAATAATCGTGGAGCACGCTAATCCAGTTCTCGTTGCTTTTGCTTACATACATGACAACTTTGATCGCTTGAGCCTTATCTTTTGACTTGCCTAGTACTTCGGGGGCAAATTTGCGAATGATCTTCCCACGAGCTGGCCTCCTCAAATCGCTTTCTCATGCATGGTTGTTATTTCCATTATAGTATGGGTCTTTCCTGGGTCTACCTACTTTTTGCCTGAATTTTTGAAATGATCTTTTCATCTTAAGGTAGAAGCCATTCTGTTTCTTGTATTCGCTCTCCCCGTCAGGTCATTGTAGTAGATGGCGGTTCTACGCTGGTATGACAACGAATCCAATCAGAAAAAAACGATCTCCATTGATGATATGGCTCACCGTGTTGTCTATAACGGCAACCTCTTGAAAAAAAGAAGCCTCCGGTTTGGAGGCTTCTTTTCGTTTCCTATGCTTTTCTCAGATCCAATTATTCGCTTCTCAAAATGTGCTCGATTCGCTTTTCCGGCACGACCCAGATCGCGGCAACGAGTACGTAAAAGAAGCCGGATACCCATGGACTCACATACGCGGTCAATATCGCGAGCAAATAGAGAACAGGAGATATTTTCACCTTCCAGTCTCTGCCCATTGACTTTACGAATGCAGAATCGCCAGAATGCTGATTAATGATTGCGAGTTGAAGCATTCTGTAAGAAGTCGCTGCAAGCAAAAGAATGATCCCGTACAATGCCATCGGAGTGGGCGCAAACTGGCTTTCCCCCATCCACGCGGTCGTAAACGGAATAAGAGATAGCCAGAAGAGCAATATCAAATTCAGCCACATGAGCCGCCCATTCATTGTGCGAACCATGTGCAGTAGATGATGATGATTGTTCCAGTAGATGCCGATATAAACGAAACTGAAGATGTAGCTAAGAACTTTTGGGCCTATTCGATTAACGAATGCCAGTCGTGGCCTTCTGGTACTTTGAATTCTAGTACCATAATCGTAATGATAATTGCCAGCACGCCATCGCTGAACGCTTCCATCCGGTTTGCTCTCATTTGGTGATCACCTATTTCCCGCTTTGCGCGCTGAATTGATCTAATAGATATCCATAGTTTATTCTATCTTTTCTTCATGATGTCAAGCACAACCTTTCCCTCATTCAGGATTGTTTTAACGCAGACACTTGGCCAATTTGATGACGAAGACCGAGATCCCATTGTGCTACAAAGTGATCCCTATTAGTATATTATGGAAGGGGGTAGGGTTTCGTTGAAAACAGCGAGTGAGATACTTTCGATAATCAGTCATGACCGTTTTTTAGAGAATGTCTTCAATAAAGATGTTGATTGGGACGCTGAATTAGACGCTAGGGATGCTGTTGAATTTGATACGGCATGGAGTTCTAGTTACAAAAAAGTTGATGAAATTGACCCCTCTGAAAATACCGTTATCAGAGAAATTAGGGAATTTGTGTTCAAGCAAACTTTTCGGATAACCCAGAATTCTGAGCTGGCAGGGTATGCGTCGGACGACTTTGGTCTGATTTCCAAGGCGTTTGAAAACAAGATCAATATGGAATTTATCAATAACCTGTGGGATTCCTACCTGCAAGGGATTTTCCCGAATTACAGTATATGTGAATGAATCTTCATACATAGGGGTCATGAGAGTAGTCGAAAAAGACCGGAGAAGCATATAAAATATGCACTCCGGTCTTCTTAGATTAGGAAAGAGAGTTCCCTTTACTTTTTGGTTGCTGCTTCAATATCTTTGTACGCCCAATGGGTTGAAGGTACATCTGGCCAGCTTTGTCCTATTACTGAACTTAACTGCGAATGGTTCAGCAAACGATTGATGATAGTGACCGTTTCTGCTCGAGTCAATGTATTTTGGGGATGGAATGTACCATCTGGATAGCCGGACATGTAGCCTTCTTTACTTACTGCCGCGATAATCTGAGTTGCCCAGTGATCTGCTGGTACATCGTAGAAGTTGTTCGGCATGCCGTCTCCATTTAATCCCAGATGTTTGTATACAATGGTCGCCATTTCCGCGCGCGTGATTCCGCCTCCCGGGTTGAACGTGCCATTCGAATAACCGTTCATCAGCCCTGCTGCATTCGCTCTTCTAATCGCATCTGCCGCCCAATGTTGGTCGGCTACGTCCATAAACATTCCACTTGCGGATGTAGTCTTAACCATTCCTGTGTTTACCAGGATCATGGCCATTTCTGCACGGGTCACTTGGCGATTTGGATCGAAGTTTCCTGTTGGGTAGCCGTTCATGTAGCCTGTTTGGTCGTTTTCTTCTTTCGCAGGCTCACTTGGCTTCGGTGCTACATTACCGGAGTTGCCTCCAGTAAAGAACGGGTTTTGAACTTGATTAGTGCCGTCCCGGTCTTTTTTCCGTTCTTTTTCCCGGTCTCTGTCTCGTTTATCGACAGATTCTAAACCTCTTCTTGCTTTTTTAAGCTCAGCAAGTGCTTCGTCTACCTCGTCTTGGGTTGCATCAGGATCATCCAGTACGTCATTTGCTCGCTTTAATGCTTTTTCGAGTTTTCTCCAACTGGAAGATGTATAGTCATCCTCATCCAAGTCTTCATCGTCAATTTCATCTACTCTTGCTTGCAGCTTTGATTTGTCTACTGTAGGTGTTGGCGTTGGCTCGTCTGGTTTTTTCAAACCTTCTCTGGCCTTTTTCAATGCCGAAAGCGCTTTGTCTACTTCTTCTTGGGTTGCATTGGGATCAGCCAGTATCGCATCCGCTTTTCTTAAAGCTTTTTGCAGCTCTTCCCAGCTCTCGCTTGTGTAGTCTTCACCCTCAAGACTCTCGGATTGGATTTCGTCCGCTTTTGCTTGCAGTTTTGATTTGTCGACTGTAGGTGTAGGCGTTGGTACGCTTGGTTTTTTCAAACCTTTTCTGGCCTTTGTCAATGCCGAGAGCGCTTCGTCTACTTCATCTTGGGTTGCATTTGGGTCAGCCAGAACTGTATCCGCTTTTTTCAATGCCTTTTGCAGTTCTTCCCAGCTCTCGCTTGTGTAATCGTCTGCCTTTAGATTCTCGGATTTAATTTCGTCCGCTTTTGCTTGCAACTTTGATTTGTCGACTGTAGGCGTAGGCTCGCTTGGTTTTTTCAAACCTTCTCTGGCTTTTGTTAATACCGAGAGCGCTTCGTCTACTTCTTCTTGGGTTGCATTTGGATCAACGAGAACCGCATCCGCTTTTTTCAATGCCTTTTGCAGTTCTTCCCAGCTCTCGCTTGTGTAATCGTCTGCCTTTAGATTTTCGGATTGGATTTCGTCCGCTTTTGCTTGCAGCTTCGATTTGTCGACTGTAGGCATAGGCACGCTTGGTTTTTTCAAACCTTCTCTGGCTTTTGTCAATGCCAAGAGCGCTTCGTCTACTTCTTGTTGGGTTGCGTTTGGATCAGCCAGAACCGCATCCGCTTTTTGCAATGCCTTTTGCAGTTCTTCCCAGCTTTCGGTTGTGTAATCGTCTGCCTTTAGATTCTCGGATTGGATTTCGTCCGCTTTTGCTTGCAGCTTCGATTTGTCGACGACAGGTTCGGTTGGTGCTGTAACTACGGTAATAGACTTTGTCGCTTTGGCTGACTTGCCGTCTACTGTCGTCGCTGTTACCTCAATTGTATATTCACCATCTTTTAAATCTTGGGTAGGTGTAAACGTCCAGTTGCCGTTTTCATCTAAGATAATATCACCTGAAACCTCTACTTCTTGGCCTTGATTTTTAATGACTACCTTGATGGTAGAACCAGCTTCAGCTGTTCCTTTAATCTCTGGCTTCGTTACCGTGACTGGATTGGCACTTGGTTCAGTAATCGTAAGTGTCGCCCCAGAATCTACATTTTTGTTAAATGGATCTACTGGAGCACCGTTTGTACCTTTTAAGTTCCCCAAGCCATCATAGGAAATGTTTACTGCTTTATTGGAAACATCCGTACCTGCTGACAAGGTGATCACTAGCTTTGTAGCATCATTTTCGTCAACTTTGAAAGTTAGACCACCGTTTTCTACAGGTGTACCATCAACTGTAATTGTAAACCCAGTTAAATTGGTTAAAGCCACTCCTCGATCAAACGTCACCGTTAATTTATTGCCATCCGCTACTGTTTGCTCAATGGTAGCATCTGTTGGTACGGGTACAGTTGCGGCAACCGTAAAATAATTGCCATGTGCAAATTCAGCACTATTAAGTGTTACTGTACCATCTGTTAGTGGATGGAATGCATCATTCTGATCGAATTGCTCATCCTCACTGACAACCAGATACAAAGGCCACTCAGAAGCACCTTCTACTTTGTCTACGTGCAGGGTAATGTCTGTATCTTGCCAATTCGTTTTCTCTACTTTATAGGTGCGGCCAATACGTTTTAGACTTTCTGTATCTTTTGTTATTGGAGTCACGAATGTAACGTCTCCACCATTATCGCTAAAAACAAAGAATGATTTATCTTGTGCAATCGTCTTGGTATTCTGGGCATTCGTCTCTTCGATCGCATTTCCTATTGCAAGCGTGACATTGGCACCGTCAACCTGAGATTTCGATTGCTTTTGATACAAAGCACCTACTTCATCACGACCGATCCCTGTGATGCGGTTGGCGTAGCCAGTGTTGTTGCTAGCTGCCCACATCGTAGAGCCATCGCTAGCGACATAATCAATCGGAGCATTATTATCATCTTTCAATGTCAATCCGTATTTTAAAGCAAGGTAACTGTTGACTTTGTTTCGGTCTTCATCAGTCAATTTACGGTTATAAAGGATCGTTTCAGACATCTTCCCGTAAAAGCGACTGTTATGACCTGCACCAAAATAATAAGGTTTACTTCCGCTTGTTATAGGAGATACAAAGTTGGGAGTATTGCTGTTTGTCGTCTGTAACACTTTCCCATTTAGCGAAAGTACCCAATCATTTGGTGCACTCCAGATGTTTAACATCGCTCCATTTTTTAATTGGTAATCACCGACGTCTGCGCTCAGGATACCTTCGTCTCTACTGAAATTTGCGCTTATGGATTTTCCATTATTACCTCCATAAACAACTGGAGCTATATATTTTCCTCCAAACTCCCATGGAAATCCGCTATATCTGTCACTTGCTTGGACAGAGAATATTTCCCGATCCGTAGTAGCATTATGATTAAAATCAATGGAAGAGCGAGTATAATACCCTTTATTAGAGTCAATTTGGATTCCGCTATTAAAATTCAGAGCGTTAGGCACATTGTCATTGGAAGTAGCACCGTTAGGCATCCATGCTCCGCCATCTGCCAAGTCTGTTAATTGATTGATTTGTTTCCCCGAAAGCACAGCACTTTGTTCTACATCAACCCAAGAGAGCAAGCCCTCACTCACCCCGCCTGGTGATGTTGATGTCGCAATGGCAGAGACTGTTCCGGTTGCCGTAGCACCACCAATGGCCACAGCGCTTAAACTGCTTTCAACTGAAGCATTGTCGGGAATATAGTAAACGGTCACTTTTCCTTCGCTGTCTGTTTTCACTGTAGACCAGTCTGTGATCGGGTTGCCAGTTGCATCCTTCCAGGTTCCAGCCTGGGAGCTTGTCAACGCGACAGGCACCTCTACAGCATTCTGGCCTGTAGCATCTTTGGCAGTAATCACAATCGGATAAGCACCATTTACCTTTGAACCAACCTCCATGTTCAGAGAGGATGGGGCCTGTTTGTATTCGCTGGAAGTATCAGGGTTGCCGAAATCGCTGCCAATCGGAGCAAGGTCGTTAACGAAATACCAGCTCAAGACTTTGTGACTTTCAGCAGCTCCCCCTGTCGCAGCTGTAAAACCTGCATAGATCTTATCTTTTCCTGCAAAAGCTTGCTTCAAATTTATGCCGTTACCCGTAATAAAAGGTGCCTCGGGTTTTGTTGCTGTATCGCTAAAGTAAACGGTCAGCGTTTCGGCAGAACCATCGTAGTCGATCCAAGTATAGTACGTCTTTCCATTGGATAATACATGGCCTGTACCATTCAAATCCTTGAACCAGGTCTGCTTTACAGGATCATTTGGATAGTTGTACACATCACCATCTACCGCAATGCCAATATAGTTGTTGGAAGGATCACCCCATCCAGAACCATTCTGATACGTATCAAACTTTACCGCTACGCTTGGCTTCACTGGCCCTTTGCCATCCCACGGCCCGCCAATGCCAAGAAAGCCTCCTTGTGCACCCAGGTTTTCCGGGTCGGATACGATGGCAAAGGTCATTCCATCCCCAGAGCTGGAAGCATTGATTTCAAAGGAGAAACCTGTACTAAATGACATGTTTTCATTCGGGTTGATCCCAACTCTATTAAATACACTGCCTTGTTGCGCCTTAATATTATCGGTAAGGACCATCTTGCCCGCATCCTCACCAGTGCCCCAATGTGCATTTCCATTTACCTTGAATAAAGCTTGTTGATCCGTGTTCGCAAAGTCTTTCATGTCAAACTTGTAGGTCAACCACTTTATCGCCTCAGCCGCCTGTACTCTTCCAGGGACTCCTGGCATCGAGAAACTGCTTGCCACCAACGTCAACAAGAGCATAAACGCCAGTGAACGCCTCCACCAATTTCGCCGCTTTGTGCTAGTATTCATTGCTCTTCCTTCCGCTCCTCTCAAGTCTCTATCTTTCTTGCGATTGCCTAAGAAAGAAATCGGCCCTCATCCATCGAACACCCCCTTCACCAAAAGAAGCTATTCTGCCTATGAGCTTGATGGAGCTTCTAAAATATTTTGTATAAGCTATCTATTTTTCAATAGATCTTTCCCGATATGACATCTTAACAGGGCCGCCTCTACAAAACCTCTACAACTTTCCTAGTCTACCTTGATATATTCTTTAGTAAGAGGTGTCCTGAAAATCTTGTCGAAGAGTATTCATTATGAGAAAAAATGATATTCTTTGGATCTGGGGCCTAACAATTTTCTTACTACTATTCATTGAGGGTAATCATTGAAATGAAAACAGTCGCCTGGAAATGGACGAAAATAATCGTTGTTGCTCTACTAGTGGTAACAGCCATTCGCTTACTCTGGATGAGTTTTCTTACCACCTTTGACTACGCTGAAAAACCAGTGGCTGTACAAGGCGTACTTGATTTGCGTGGATGGGAATTCTCGGGATACCAAACATTACGGTTGGATGGGGAGTGGGAGTTCTTCCCTTCTCAGTTCATAGAGGGAAACGGCCTGAAGAAACCTGAGGGACAGACATACCTCCAAGTGCCCAGTCGGTGGGATGAGACATTTGTTCATGAGCAGGGTATACCGGACTCCTTCCACTTCGGCACGTATCGACTACGCATCTTGCTTGATCCGGAACAGGAACAGACACTTGGGCTCAGGATCAATGAGCTTCGAACTGCCTCGGCCGTCTATGCCAATGGGAAATTAGTCGCCCAGGTGGGACAACCGGCAACCAGCCTCATAGAGCATCAGGCACGCAATATTCCCTATACTGTCAAACTGACACCAGAACAAGGCCAAGTAGAGTTGCTTATCCATGCTTCCAATGATGCCGGGGCAGGAGGAATCACAAAAACTATTCGCTTCGGTACGATAGAAGCTGTACAGATGCGGACGATCCTCTCCATCAGTTTGCAACTATTATTACTCGTCGTGTTTCTGATCCATAGTTTATATGCCTTGCTCCTGTACTTCTTGGGTGCCAGAAATAAAGGCTTGGTATATTTCTCTTTGGTCATGATTTGTGGAATATTGACTGTGGTAACAGCCGATGACAAGTTATTATTTGTCTGGTTGCAGTTCGACTATGATTGGACCGTTAAGTTGACATTTCTCGTCTATGTTGGTGCAGTCGCCTTCATACCTGCCTTGTTTCATCATCTGCTTCCTGCTTATCTGAACAGATGGATTTTAAAAGGTTTCGGTGGCTTGTGCAGCTTATACGCCATCTTCATCCTCCTTGTACCTGCTGGAACTATCTTAGCGGTGAGCAGAATGCTCTCTATCGTGATGCTCCTATCCGTCATTATTTCTGCCTACATACTCTGGAAAGCCATTCGGGACAAGGAAGACATTATATTTCTCCTGCTAGCTTGCTTGTATGTAGGGGTGAATGTGATCTGGACGATTGCTTATGCCATATTAGGCA
Organism: Brevibacillus sp. MS2.2; assembly: GCF_013284345.1. NCBI lineage: Bacteria > Bacillati > Bacillota > Bacilli > Caryophanales > Paenibacillaceae > Brevibacillus > Brevibacillus sp. MS2.2. The sequence continues at coordinate 61,138 of NZ_JABSUZ010000021.1, read as the reverse complement.
TAGAATTTGTTCACTACCCCTTCGATCTGATCTTTGCCGTACTTGCTTTTGCGGCATATTGGTTTAGACGATTTTTCCGGGCAACGACTGAGACGAAACATCTTGCTGAGAGATTACAGCAAGAGGATAAGCGCAAGGATGAATTTTTGGTAAATACTTCTCATGAACTGAGAAACCCATTACATGGCATCATCAATATCACACAATCGATTATCGAGGATACAAACACGCCCCTTCATGAAGAACACAAAAAGCGTCTGGATATTCTCCTGCATGTCAGCAGACGTCTGACGCTCATGCTAGATGATTTACTGGATGTAACCCGATTAAAGGAGAACACCATTCGCCTGCATGAGAAAAAATTAAACCTGCAGTCTATCTTCGCTGGTGTTTTCGATATGGCGAAGCTGATGCTGGACGGAAAACCGATTGCTTTAAAAGTGGAAATAGACGATTCGTTTCCTTCTGTTCGGGGAGATGAAAATCGGCTGATTCAAATTCTTTTTAATTTGGTGCATAATGCCATTAAATTTACAGATGAAGGAACCATCACGATTCGCGCGACAACGTCGAAAGGATTTGCGCATATCCACGTAGAGGATACTGGGGTTGGTATCGAGGAAAAGGCTCTGCAAACCATTTTTCAACCTTATGAACAAGCGGAACTGAATTCAATTAGAGCAAGTGGCGGATTCGGGCTTGGCTTACATATTTCCAAACAGTTGGTGGAGCTGCACGGCGGTACTCTATCGGTTCAGTCCACCCTGGGAAAAGGCTCTGCCTTTACTTTTACACTCCCACTAGCTACAGATTCTGTTCCAATAGAAGAAAGCAGCGCTCAGACATTGATGCAGACTTCACTAGAAATGGCCGCTGCAACGACTGATCGAATCACGACACCGACAGAAACGGTTTCTTCTATGAATAGAAAAGCAAAAATTATCGTTGTGGATGACGACAGTATTAACCTAAACATCCTTAGCAAAATGCTTGAATCAGATCAATATGAAGTAAGCACGGCAACCAGCGCTCAGCAAGCCCTGTCCATACTGGAACGTAAACCGGTGGATCTGGTCATCTCAGACGTCATGATGCCTCACGTATCCGGCTATGAACTAACACGCATCATCCGGGAACGATTCTCTGTTTTAGAACTGCCTGTCCTGCTCTTGACTGCGCGCAATCGTACCGAGGATATCATAGCCGGCTTTCAAGCAGGAGCGAACGACTATGTTAAGAAACCCGTCGATGCTTGGGAATTAAGGGCAAGAGTAAAAGCCTTAACAGAGTTTAAAATCTCCTTCGATGAACGTTTGCGTATGGAAGGAGCATGGTTACAATCACAAATCGAACCTCATTTTTTATTTAACGCATTAAATTCAATTGCCGCCTTGGGACTCCAGGACTTCACGAAAATGCAGGCACTGCTTGAAGAGTTTAGCAACTATTTGCGTTTGAGCTTCGACTTTCATAATTCTGAACCCGTTATCTCGCTTCACGATGAACTTGACCTTGTTCGATCTTATTTGTATATCGAGAAGCAACGATTTGGCGATCGATTGCAAGTGGAATGGGATCTGGACCCTGATCTCGATTTTTGTTTACCGCCCTTATCCATACAACCGCTAGTCGAAAATGCAATCAAACACGGCTTAATGCAACGCACAAGTGGGGGAACAGTCTGGATTCACATCAAAGACAAAGAGGAGTATTTCGAAGTTTCAATCGCAGACGATGGGGAAGGGATACCAGAGGAAGATCTGAATCAACTTTTCAGCCAAACCAGGCATGGCAAAAAAAGAGCAAGCGTAGGTCTGCGAAATATCGAACGGCGACTAAAACAACTATATAGCCAGGGATTAACGATTGATAGCTCACCTGACCAAGGTACGATCGTTACTTTCAGAATCCCAAAATAAGGAATAATCCACTTGGTTTATTCCTTATTTTTCTGCTTCCAAAGTTGATACCATTCTGTAATAGCCGGATTAGGCTGTTCTTGCAATTCGTTCCATAACACACTCGTTAATTGATCGTATTGCTTGTGAACCGAAGAGTGCCTTCCCATGTCAGCAAATATTTTCATAAGGAAAAAATAAGCTTCTTCCTCGAGCGGATAACGGTGACAAATGTCCAAACATAGCGTGATGGCTTTGTCCCATTCATCATTGGCGTAATACCAATCCACTACTTTCACGGCGGTTTGCACCCATTGCAGTTGTAATCTTTGACGCTCGCTTTCAGCCCATATGTAATTATGCTCTTGCAAATAATCTCCTTTACACAGAGCTATGGCTTGTTCATATTCACCAATCGTCTCCGCAGATAAGGATAAATCAGAGCGAAAAAAACGCTCAAACTGATCCACATCCAAGATGGTTTGTTCTAGTCTTACCTTATAGCCTTCTGATGTATTGCTGATTTGAAAATGTTTACTAAATGGCTCCAACGTTTTGCGAATATGATAGATAGCCGTATACAATTGATGATAGGCTTTTTCCGGTTCAAGCTCTGGCCAGAGCAACTCTATGATCGCCGTTTTATTAACCACCGTTCCCCTGTGTTGAACCAAATATAAGAACAACTGCTGCACCTTGGCAGTTCGCCAACGAAGTAGGATTTCCTGGCCTCCATCTACAATCGTTACTTGTTGAAACAGACTCATTTGTAAATTCTCCGATTTCTGAAGGGAGAAGGTCGTATGTTCTTCCATCATGGATTGAATTCGTTTCATTGTATTTTGCAGACGTTGCTTGCCAACTGGCTTTAAGACATAGTCAAGGGCGTTCAGCTCAAATGCTTTAATCGCATATCTCTCATATGCGGTGACGAAAACAATTTGTAATTGAGGTTTCACTTCCAAAAGCTGTTCGGCCAACTCGATACCGTTTAGCTTTGGTGTTTGAATATCCAAAAAGACAATATCAATCTCATTTTTTTCAATCTCTCGTTTGCCGATCATCGGGTCCGTAAACTTGCCAACAATTTGAAAATCGCCGATATTTAATAGCTGATGCTCCAAATAATTTAATGCTAGCTCTTCATCGTCGATTAAGATCGCTTTCATCATGTTCACCACTTTAATATTCTATCTATTTTTAAACTATTCCCTCCCTGAACATTTACTCAAACCTTCCCGCTCCACTACTTAGGTTGCTGCTCAACTTGCCTTTAACTCTCCTCCCCTTGTATCGTTGGATTTTCATTAAGCCGCACTTTATAAGACTCGCCCCATACTTTCATTGACATAATGACCGGTTCCAAAGTCCTTCCGAAATCAGTAAGGGAGTATTCCACTCTTGGAGGAACCTCTTTATATATTTCGCGATGAATGATGCCATCCCGTTCAAGCTCTCTTAACTGCAATGTAAGCATAAACTGCGTGATTCCCGGATTGAGGCGTCTGAATTCATTGAATCTTTTTGTTCCGTTCAGGAGCTGATAGAGAATGATCCCCTTCCACTTTCCACCAATCACATCCAGCGTTGTTTCAACTGGACATGCTTGCATATCTGGACTCGCTCCATATTTCTTTCTTCGGTCTCCCATCAGCTTATCCCCCAATGGTTTGATTTTTAATACTATACCATAAAAATATGCGTACTTACTTAAAGTAATTGAATCGATTTACAATGCAACTGTACAACATTTCCTATTTGAGAGGATGAATACCCATGAATACTCACCAAAAGATGAAAGCTGTCGGTGCTTACCGATACCTCCCCATATCCAATCCGGAAAGCCTTATTGATCTGCACTTGGATAAACCGGAACCTACAGGCCGTGATTTGCTTGTAAGTGTGAAAGCAATCTCCGTCAACCCTGCAGACGTAGGCGTCCGCGAAAGCCATAACTACGAAGCCGATTCACCGAAAATTCTTGGTTGGGATGCCGCTGGAATCGTAGAACAAGTTGGTCCTGACTGCCAAATGTTTAAACCTGGGGACAATGTCTATTATGCAGGCAGTGTGTCTCGACCTGGCAGTAACAGTGAATTTCACTTAGTTGATGAACGAATTGTGGGAAATATGCCAAGAAGCTTGGATTTCGCCGCCGCGGCCGCATTACCGCTCACCTCGATAACTGCATGGGAGGGCCTTTTTGATCGTCTAGGAATTAACGTAAATACAGGTGAAAACAAGAACATACTGATTATCGGTGCAGCCGGAGGAGTAGGATCGATTGCTATTCAACTTGCAAAATTAGCAGGTTTGACCGTCATCGGTACTGCTTCACGTCCAGAGTCAATTCAATGGGCTAAAGGTCTCGGCGCAGATTTTATCATAAACCACAACACCCCTTTTCTCCCTCAACTCAAGGAAGTTGGTATTGACGCCGTCGATTATATCCTTTGCTTGAATGATACGGTTCAACATCTTGAAAATATGGCGGAAGTCATTGTCCCCCAAGGTAAAATTTGCTCTATCGTTCCTACAAATAAAACGACTTGGGCAGGGAGCTTGAAAATGGACTTGCTATTTTCTAAAAGTGTAACGTTTGTATGGGAGTTCATGTTTACACGATCCTTGTTTCATACCAATGACATGATCAAACAACACGAATTGTTGAATAAACTGGCGGACTTAATCGATGATGGAAAAATAAAAACTACGCTGACTGAACGACTCGAGCCTATCAATGCAGCAAACCTACGTTTCGCCCATGAGAAGCTGGAATCTGGACGGACCATTGGGAAAATTGTTTTAGAGAGCTTCTGATACTACGAAGACAAAGTAGGCACCAATAAACAACTCTAAGGCCCCTTGCTACTATCGGGCCTTTTTCGTTCAACGATATGTGCTGGCGAGACAAATTCTCCCCAAACTCTGTAAAAACTTGCCTTTACCTTGTGATAAGGCTCAGCTTGACGGGGCTATCAGCGAAAATTTGGTCACGCGCTTGGCTATTTGCCGCCAATGCTTCGGTGTTATTCATAAAAATCCAGGTGAGAGAACTGGACAATCACTTGCTTGTCGCATGAAAACACAGTCAATTTTGACAAATAAAGTGAGTGAGTGGTAGATTCTTTTTATACAATTCTTTCATTTGGGTGGGCCTATGAGAAAAAAATTACAAATTTACATATCGTCTACTTTCAACGATCTTATTGAAGAAAGACATACCGCTGTTGAAGCCGTACTTCAAGCCGGTCATATCCCTGCTGGAATCGAGCAATTTTTCAAGGAAAGTCCTATGAAAATTAGGAAGAGATGGATCGACGAGTCCGATGTATATATCCTGATTCTCGGAGGATTCTATGGTTTAACGCTTCCTGATGAATCCAAGAGCTATACGCATTGGGAATATGAGTATGCCGGAGAAGCAGGCAAACCTAGATTTGCTTTTGTTGTCACAGATGAAGCATTAAGACAAAAGCCATACGACTTCGCAGCAATAGAATACTATCAGAAGTTTCTAGAGTTTAAGCAATCGGTCATGGAACAAATCCCTATCTATTATGTTGAAGATGTACGGCACATTAAAATGGTACTTCGTGATCTATTGCCGGAGTATGCAGCAAGAGACGATTTATATGGCTGGGTTTCCGGCAAGGATGTCCCGGACGTTCAAAAGCTATTGGAAGAGAATGCAAGATTAAAGGCGGAGTTGGAGAAAAAGAAATGAAAGAGGGGCTGGCACAACCAGCCCCTTTCTTCCGTCTTCCCCGCCAGCTTAGACTTCCCTAACTCCGCGGGAACCTTTATCCCTATTGTTCTAATCCCGGAACTTCAAATCTCTATTTTTGTCTCCAGAAACTCAAGGTACTTTGGGTCATCTTCCATAAAGATCGCAATCCCGGCACCCATATAAGCCCGGGCCAGCTCGTCTGCCGCTTTATCAAGGTTTTCCTGTTCGTAATACAATTGCCCTAACCGAAGATGAACGTAGGGATTCCAGTAGTGTTTCAATTTGTGTAATTAATAGTATAAAAAAAGAACTTCACTATGGAAGTTCTTTTTAACAAAAAGCAATATTTCCTTTTTAAATATCTATTTTATAATCCTTTAAATATCTCTATAAATTTATCAAAATGATAAGCACCTTCAAGTTTTAGATCTTTATGTTCAAACACCATATAGTAACGATATAGGTTACCTGCTTGATGTTGCCATGATCGTCCTAGTTTAACTTTTCTCTTACTCTCAGTATTTTCTAAATGGTCCCCTTTAGTTTCAACTAATATTATTTTTCCACTTTTAGTCATTAAAATAAAATCTGGATAGTGATTTAGGTAACCGTTGATATTAAAGCCTCTTCTATCAATATTACGGTGCCACCATTTTACATTATCTAGAGCAACTAATTCATTTATTACCTTGTATTCAAAATTATTCACATTTTCTTCTTCTTTATATAAAGATTTGGGTATTGTAGAAATAGTCTTTATCGGAGCAATTTCTTCCTTAAATATGTAATTACCTTTACAAACTATACTACCTTGTTCAATAAGTTGATCAAAATTTTGTTCCAGGTAGTCTTCTTCGAATTTTTTTATCTTCTTTTTAATCTTATCAGCATATGAGTGGACAAAGTTTTCTAAGTTATCTATTTGATCCTTCGTCATATTTTCAATCACTCTATTGATATATGTTCTTAATTCCTTATCATCAACAGTATCTAACTTGTTTATCTGTTTATAGATTATATCTTCGCAGTTTCTCACTTTACTTTCCAGAGGTAATTTTGAAAAATACTCCTTAAAGTAAAAGCTGTCAGCTTTTGATAACTTTGAATATTTAGGTGTAGTTTCTCCTGAACCTTCAATATCTACTTTAACCAGATCATTTTCCAATGTATCAAAATCAATAGCGGTATCTTTATCTTTTAGCGAAAATCCATCAGCAAGTCTTTCTTTTGTAAGAAGTGATAATCCATCTTCTATAAACAGACTTGGCTCTGATTGGATAAAGAATTGAGGAAGATTAATATCCTTTATATCTTTTTTATACTTTTCTTCGATAGTAAAATATTTCATTTTATTCCTAATTTCCGGTGGTTGAATAAAATTATCATTTGTCTCAAATTCATCTATCCTTTTAGAATATTCTTTGCTTTCTACCATTGCAGAAGCAAACATACTGCTAATCTCATCTTCTAATGAATCTCTATCGTTTGTCTTTCTATCGTTTGTCTTTCTATCCTCTAGCATTTTCTTAACTTCATTAAAATCAATATCAAAAAAATCACCTATGGAATCAGAATCCTTTTCTTGTTTTTCCTGAACTTGGGATAACCTGCTTTCTTTAATAACTTTACTATTAAAAAAATCTGTTTGGATAGACTTTTCTTCTTGATTAATATCTTTATACTCACTTTCAGGAGCCCTATAATCATTTTTACTAAATCCAGCTCTGTTTAATCCAGTAACTATATTATCCAAGGTATCTCTGAAATTATTTGAGGAAGATAGTACATAAGACATATTCAGAAAAGGATTCTCAGTCTTTTTTGCATATGGTTGTCTTAAAATTCTTCCTAAAATCTGTTCAACGTCAACTTGGGAGCTTTTATTAGCTAAAGTAGCTAATACATAGGCAAAAGGACAATCCCAGCCCTCTTTTAGTGCATTTATAGTAATAATATATCTTATCGAGCAGTCTGAACTTAATAGATCAACACCTTTTAATTCGTTGATCTCTGAGGTCTTTATTGCAACATGCTCTGATGGAATTCCAATGTTAATAAGTTCTTCTTTTAACTTTTCAAAAGTCTCATTATTTTCATTTCCTTTAGGTTGAGCTTGAAATAATACAATTGGTCGTATATATTTTCCTGTCTTGGGTTGTTCCTCTAATGCCTGTACTTCTAATTTATTTCTAAGATCAATTGCATCTAATATTACATCTCTATGGTTATTTCTGTTGTAAACAATTACTGGTAATTTAACCATGTTCTCTTTTTTAAGTTCGATGGCATCCACATATGAAATAATATTACTATCTTTTTTAGGAGTTGCTGTCAAGTCTAGAACAAATGAAGGGTTTAAATTAACAAGCATCTCTATACTTAGGTCTGTAGTCGCATTGTGACTTTCATCAACTATGATGACTGGAGATAATTGATTAATTACTTGGATAAGAGCTGTATCATCAATTCCTTTAACTAAAGTTTCAGGTGAACTATAAAATTTAGTAAATTGATTTAGATTCCCATTCTCTTGATAAATTTTCCTGTCTTCTTTTTTACGACTTCTTAATGTATCATAACTCAAGATAAAGATGCTAAGCTGTTCACTAACAGCAGTAGGATTAAAATTTTGTCCATTTAATAGTTGCTCTTTAGTATAAACCTCTACCCTACCATTAAAGTCAACATCTAACTTTTGTCTATATGGGTGTTCCGGATCACTCAGATTTTTGATTGTTTGTTCCAATATTGAATTAGAGGGTACTAGCCATACTACAGCCTTAGTTTTTGTAAAAACCATAGCTTCAAAAATAGGCTTTATTGAGCTACTAGCTATAAAAGTCTTCCCTCCACCTGTAGGTACTTTAAAACAGATATGAGGAGTGTTTTTTATATTATTTTTATAAGGTTCTACACCGCCATGACCTACAGGAACATCTTGTTCATTCCAAAAAGCGTTATAAGCTAATTGTGTGCTATTCGTTTCATTCATTAACTCTAAAAAACGGGTTAGCTGTTTTATTACCTTTTTTTGATATGACTTAAGTTCCATAATATCAATCCCCCTTTATATCCTTGCAATATCGCGCGGTATCTTTTTGAATACAATATTAAACTTCTCTAATTCATCTTTACTTAATAAATTGGTATCCGCATAAATGACATAACTTTCTGCTGAAACAGTAATAGTTGAAAGGAACTTATAATCTAATGTTGTAGATTCATCCTTTTTATAATAAAAATAATAAGCCCTACCATTTTTTTCACCTAAATAATATTCATTTCCCATGTCTTCACTTAAATTTAATGTCTTATTAGTTTCAGTGTAAAAAACATACTCTCGTATTTTCTTAACTTCTACATTTTCATTTAAATATTGATTTTCAATTAAAAGAGGCTCACCTAAACTATAAAAATTAAAGTCTCCACCCGTAGCTTCTACATTGGAGTATCCGTCTATAACACGTTTTACCCTTTCAGCAGTAATCGTATCAGCATAGTCTTCCATTTCTACAAGAATAAATTTACGATTACCACCATCTTTTTTATTTAAATTTAATACTGCATGAGCTGTTGTACCTGTTCCAGCGAAAGAATCTAGTATAATATCGTTATTATCCTTTGAAGTTGCAATTCTTATTATTCTTTCAATTAATTGCGTTGGTTTTGGAGTTTCAAACTTCGTACCTTTTCCTAGTATTGAATAAATTTCCTTTTTTGCAGAATCAGTGTTTCCTACTTCCTCATGAGGCCACCATGTCCATGGTACTACCCCATCTACTTCGGATAAGTACCTAATTGTATTAGGTTGAGAATTATTGTTCTTACCAAAATAAATTCTTCCTTCTTTTAATAGGTCTTTAAAGGTGCTTTCAACAATACTCCAACATCTTCCCTCAGGTGGGTAAAAGACTTTTCCTCCCGGAGCAGTAATAGGATAAAATTGATCTTTTGTTGCATGTCCAGCTTGAGCAGTCATTGGTATAGGTCTCCATCGCCCTTTTGGATCATTATTAGGATTTTTATAAACTTTTGCCTGTTTTTCATTCATTTCTATTAAATTTCTAGTTTCTTTAAAAACCTTTTTATCTTTTGCATAAACAAGAATATATTCATGCACATCTCCAATTGCCTCTCTATTTTCTCGGGAATATCGTTTTTGCCAAGCAATTGTAGAAACGTAGCAGTTCGAACCAAAAATTTCGTCACAAATTAGCTTCAGATTTGAATATTCATTGTCATCTATTGAAATAAAAATTACTCCATTTTGGGGGTGAAGTAGTTTATTGAGCAACTTTAATCTAGGATAAATCATACATAGCCATTTGTCGTGCCGAGATAAATCTTCTCCTTCTTTACCAACAACATCTCCTAACCACTTTTTAATCTTAGGATGGTTCACGTTGTCATTATAAACCCATTTTTCATTACCAGTATTGTATGGTGGATCAATGTAAATACATTTGATCTTCCCCATATAAAGTGGCAGTAATGACTTTAATGCCTCCAAGTTATCCCCACGTATTATTTTATTTCCACTAGTGCTCTCCCCATCTTTAACGCCATCTTCACTGTAGCTATATTCATTCTCAAGTACTTTAAAAGGTACTTCCTGATGATGGTTTATGACCTTATCTTTTCCTATCCATTCAAGTGTTGGCATATTAAAAATCTCCTAATCTCTTCTTTATATTCAACATATTTTTTATTTTTTTCAAAAATATTTTTTCACTAATCGATACAGTGCTACAGTATCAGAACTTGTCCTATTAACACATTATTTATTTTATCACAATCAATTACCAAATAAATGGACTTCAGAAATGAAAAATGGATTAATCAAAATGAGGTGAAACTATTATATTGATAGTTGTAAAGATATAAAAAATTAAAATAGAAACATCGCCTTACGGTGAAATAAAGGGGAGGAATATATCCCCTTCTAAATTTGAATTTTACATGGAACTAGTTTTAACGATCCAGAGTTACGTTTTAAGTGTACTGTAGTTGATAGTCACAGCGTAGATCTGAAACATGCCATGATTCAGATTCTGCATCAGACTTCTGTAAATTTTCCCCAATTACTTAAACACTGGATTAGTTACTGGGAAGAATACTGGATTTTTCTAAACCATAAGAAAAACAAACTACCTGATAGATTACACACTCTAGAGCAAGTTTTGAATCATTCAATTTCTGGATTTTTTAGAGAAGTACAAGCGATAGAGTCTAAAGAATCGGTGCTAAAGACAAGCTCTCTTTGAACTGTCTTCTCAATACAGCTTAACTAGAATATTTATGCCTAAATTTCCTTAGTTTATCCATATGTACTGTAAATTCAATTTTTCTGTTTACCATCACTTATGATAAGGCTCCCCCCGACTAATCCGAAACCCCCGATAAACCTGCTCCAGCAGCACCAACCGCACCAACTGATGAGGAAACGTCATCTTCGAAAACGACAGCAACGTATCCGCCCGCTTCAACACCTGATCAGCCAACCCCAGCGACCCGCCAATCACAAACGCCACCTGACTACGCCCATGCAAAGCCAGCTTGTCCATCTCCGCAGACAGCTTCTCCGACGACCACATCTGCCCATCAATCGCCAGCGCAATTACATACTGATCCTGCTTGATCTGCGCCAGGATGCGCTCGCCTTCCTTGCGCTTCACCTGCTCCATCTCCGCCGCGCTCATCTCTTCCGGCGCCTTTTCATCATTGACCTCGATCACTTGCAGCTTGCAATAAGCAGATAGACGCTTGCTGTATTCATCAATGCCCTCACGCAAATATTTCTCCTTCAGCTTCCCTACTGTAATAATCGAAATTTGCATGATCCTACATTCCCTTCTCTTTCAAAAGCGCAATCTGCCCAGGCTCTCCACATTCCCGGCAACGCTTGTCTACTCCATCGCCCTCAATCGCCTGTGCCGCATACGTATCCGGCGCCGCCTCAAAATCATTTACGTAATCATCCAACTCCTGCTCCAAATGCTCCATGCAAGCAAACCGCACCGGATATTCCGCCAACAGCTCAACTTCTTTGCCTTCTATTTGTAAGCTTTTCATCTTCATGTCCATATCGAATGCCTCTTTTCCGTTCAATAATGTCGCTTCCTATTCTACCCCAGAACCGCAACAAAACAAATGAATCCGCCAAAAAGACATCGATGAGTTTACAATCATACGCCTTTGTATTTTATAGCTTTTGTTTTTTAACTTCCGACGGACAATTAAAAGCTGTAGAGAGAAAAAAGAAGAAAAAAGCGAAAGTCTTTGGGATACCAACCGAAGCGCAATGGAAAAAAAGAAACCTGCCTTTAGCGTCCACCTCTGATACACTGCGTAGCTGCGCGACTTTGGACGCGGGTTTCTTTTTTTACATGGAGCTGGGCAGAACCGCCTCCCAGCAGGTATCCCAAGAACTTGAGCGTTTTCTTCTTTTTTCTCTCCTCCACCTAAAGCTCAACGACCAACGAACAAAAAAAGAGAGCGCCGTATCAGCTCGGCGCTCTTAAGAAGGGATCTATTAAAAAATAGATAGAGGGGGGAACTTCAGATACTGCATATATGCAAACGGGATAAAATGCATCCCGGAATTGCCCGTCAAAGTTTGTTTCCTTCACTGCCTGCCTTCAAAACGGCTTGGTCAATGCTTCTTACTGCTGTGGCGGAGCGGTCAGCTTCACTTTGGCAGTCTTCTGGATACCATCACGATAGTACGTAACGTTCATCGTATCGCCCGGCTTTTTGCTCATCGTCAAGTACTTGCGTAGCTGAGCACTGTTGGAAATGTCCTTGTTATCCAGCTTGACGATGACATCGAATTGTCTCAAGCCTGCTTCACCCGCAGGAGAGAATTTGCCTACCTCTGTTTGCACGACGACGCCGGCTTTCACATTGTCAGGCAGATTCAAGGTTTCTTTCCATTCGTAGCGAGGCACATTGGCCAAGTCGAGTGGCTGCACACCGAGGTAAGAACGTTCCAGTGTTCCTTTTTCCATCAACTGGTCCACGATCACTTTGACATCATTGATCGGGAGGGCAAAACCTAATCCTTCTACCCCTGCTTTGGAAATTTTCAAGGTGTTAATTCCGATGACCTGACCCTCGATGTTCACGAGGGCACCACCGCTGTTACCAGGGTTGATCGCTGCGTCTGTTTGAATGACATCCAGCTCCCAGTCGTCCTGGCCATCTTCGTTAAAGTCCATTGGCATGGAGCGTTCTTTGGAACTGATGATGCCTTGTGTGACGGTCCGGGAGAATTGCATGCCCAGCGGATTCCCGATGGCAATGGCCGGTTCGCCCACCTGTAAGGTAGAGGAATCACCAAACTCAGCAACGTCCGTAACCTTGGCAGCGTCGATTTCCAGTACCGCCAGATCGGTATAACCATCGGCTCCGACCACTTTTGCCGGTACTTTTTCACCTGTTGGCAGGGCGACCTCTAGTTTTTGCGCCTTATCGATTACGTGGTAGTTGGTAACGATGTAGGCTTTTCCGCCTTTTTTCTCAAAGATGACACCAGAGCCTTGGCCCTGCTCTACATCCATCGAGTTCTGCATCCAACTGTTTCTGCGCTGACCGATGTTGATTACACCAACAATCGCATTCTCCACTTTTTTCACCGCATCTACTGTACCAGAGCCGACACTTACAGATACTGGCTTGGCAAACAGGTTAGAAGAAGAAGAGGCATTGCTGCTTAGCGCATTTTCTGTTCCAGGCTTAACCATATTAATATATCCCGCATTGGAGAGAGTCGGCAGCGTGAGCAGGACGACCATCCCCCCAATTACCGCGGACGTTACCGACGTCACGACCATACGTCCAATACTTGAACCGCGTTGTTTCTTTCGCTCCACGTGAGTCAAATCATCATAAAACCCCATGATTCATACTCTCCTTTCTATCTTCTACCATTACTAGCTTTGCAGGTTTTTCATGCTCGTATACACAATGACATGCTCCATATTTGGTTTGCATGATTAATTTCGTTGATGTCTGTTTCCTTTTGACACCCTTAGTATACGACCCGCTTTCGGCAAAATGGCGTGAGAATTATGGAAAGGTTGTGGAATAGAAAAAAGCTCCCGGAATATTTCTCCGAGAGCACGGATATGATAGATTAAGAGCTTTTTCCTGCCAGACCAAATAGAAAGGATTGATAGACTTGAAAGAAGTCCATCTCATCGCCAAACTGGCTGACCTTCAGGAAGTAGACTACCACAATACGCTTGTCCTGCATGCCTTGATCGAGCTGCTCGTAGCCAAAGGACTGCTGACACATGACGAGCTGACTTCGAAAGTGAATGAGCTCGATACACAGTTAACTTTCCATATCGATACGTACGCGAAGCTCACAGAGCGCATCACCAGTCGTCAAGCGGGGATCAAACCGATCTTATAGCTCTTCCAGCTTGGTAGGTCGATCCGGGTACGTATCACGCAGATGCACATCGTTACCAACAGACAGCCCCCGCTCCTCCAGGATGTTTTTGACCGTCAGTCGGGCCAAATCAATCATGTTGTTTTCCTTACTCAAGTGGGCGAGGTATACACGTTCTGCCCCACCTGTTAGACAATCGAGCAAAGCATCGCCCGCCGCTTCATTGGACAAGTGCCCGACATCACTCAAGATACGTCGCTTGATGCTCCAAGGATACTGGGACATGCGCAGCAGCTCAACGTCATGATTGGACTCGAACACATACGCATCTGCTCCACGAATCGTCTCCTTGATCCGATCGCTGACATACCCCAAATCTGTCGCGACACTGAGCTTTTTCTTGCCATGATAAAAACAGAAGCCCATCGGCTCGGCGGCATCGTGCGAGATTCCGAATGACTCGATGCCCAAATCCTCCAACTCTTTCTTTTCCCCCACAGAAAAGAAGCGTCGCTGATCTTCCTTGATCGTCCCGATTTGCCCATCCAGCTCCGACCACGTCTTATCATTGGCGTAAATCGGCAATCCATATCGTCTCGCCATGACGCCGACTCCTTTAATGTGGTCGACGTGCTCATGGGTAACGAGGATAGCGCTGAGCTCTGCTGGATTGACACCAATGGTCTCCAGTGCCGCTTCTGCCTGCTTTCCTGTAATGCCTACATCGATCAATACGGAAACACGGTCTGTCGCCACGTAAATGGCGTTGCCCGTACTCCCGCTTGCCAACACACTAAATCTCACCGAACATCCCTCTTCCCGTATCTTTCCCAGGTTGTCTATCTATTCAGCGCTGCGTTACCATCGGACGCTCCAGAGCCCCTGTAATCGCGTTGACAAAATGCCATTTGCCATCGTGAACCACGCGCCATACAGGCACCAGCGTCTGAATATCCGCATCGTAAGAACCGTAATAACCCAGGCTGACATTCTCAATCCGTTCCCCTGGTGAAATGATTTGCTTGTCCACCAGAGAGCGTAGTGCCGCATAACCAGAGATCACCTGTCGTTCCCCCTGCTGCTTGCGAAGGTGGAAAAAGGTTTGCCTGTATCCGAGTATCGTTCCATTGTCCAAATACATTTCCAACGGCGCGACGAATACTGGCATTTTATCATAGACCTGCCAATACAAGAGGCGCGCTTGATTCGATTGATACGGATCGGCCACGTATTGATCGGAATAAACCAGCCTCGGACCAATTTGACGCAAGAGCTCCTGAGGATTCAGTTGACCACGAATCTGCATTGGTGGGTCCAGCTTGGCAGCCAGCGCCATCTTTTCTACCGTCGCCTGAAGTCCTGATATCTCATGCAAGGAAATCGGATTAATTCCGATATACTCCGCATCCAAATTGGACATTTCCGGTGTATCCTGCGGCACTTCTGTATCCAATGTGATATTTTGCTGATTCAAGTACAGCTCTGTATTCCATTTCTCGCTCTGCGCGACTTCCTTGTCATTCCACAGGCTAATGCGCGTCACATACACCTGATACAGGAGAAATAAATCGAGGAGAAGAAAGGCCCAGATCAGAATCGTTTTCGTCCTACTCCAATCCATGCGCTTTCCCTCCTCCCTGCTTGGTGTGCGCAGAAATATACAGGTTCGCCTGATTCGCCAATTCCACAACCCAGATTGGCATCAGGTCCACGTATCCTTCACCTACTTTGGTATGGTAAGCCAAATAAGCGTTCGTGATTTTTTCTGTGTCCGCCAGCTTTTTGTCGCGGATATATTGATACAGCTCCGGACCAGACATAACCGTCCACTCTTTGTTATCGATATACTTGTCCAAATCCAGCAGCGATCGGCTCATCGTCACAACCTGGCCTGCCTCTGAAGTAATTTGGATCGTATCGATCTGCTTGGCCTCCCCTTCGCTGATCAAGGGATACGCCCCCAAGTACTGGCGGAACGTGATCAAGTCCTTTTCATTGTAGCTCTTTTTGATTCGTTCAAAATGGTACTCATCCAGCCAGCCTAAGTGTTGATTCATGAAGGTAACGGCACTCTGCACTTTTTCTTCATCAGACAGCTCCTGATCCCGCTGTTGGTACGCCGGATCAGTAAACGTGAACGCCTGCTGCTCTGACCTCAATTGAATCGATCTGCTGCCATCTGTAAAAATAACCGTTTTGTCCCGCTCCATGATCTGTCTGACGAGCGATTGATCGATAAAGTAGGACTCGATCAATCTTTCATTTGTAACAGGTACGTAGCTGTAGCGGAATTGCTGCATGCGCATCTGATTCTTGGGCAAATAGTACGTGCTCCACGTGAGCGCAGGTCCTTCCAAATCAACGAAGCTTCGCTCTGGTTTGACGATTTTCATGATTTGCTCAGGCATTAAATCACCAGAAGCCAAATACGATTCTCGCAAATCCTTTGGGCTGATCGATGTTCGAGAACGCATCATTCGACCTTCCTCAGTCGACAAAAATAACGCGTAGACGACATCCTCGTCCTTTTCGTAGTACAACCACAATCGGTCAATCCCTTTCATTCGGTTGTCAAACTCATCCCGAAAGGTTACCAGCCGACCTACAATTGACAAGGGAACCGTGCTCCGAAAGCGCACTTCCAAACCCATCTTTTCCCGGGCAATATCTTCCCATTTCTCATTGGAGATGGTGAGCGGAGAAAAATCGAGAAAGATCCATTTCGACATTTCTCGCACGATCAAACTGTAAGGAGCATCGGTCGCGGATGCTTTCGTGTGGCGATCTTCCCCATAATGAAAAACAACGGATTCCGGGGTAACGAGCTGTTCGAGTTGTTTTTCCTGAACTGGCTTTGACTGCGTGTACTCTGCCGGTTCAATAAATTGAAGGTTAGGTTGATTCGACCACAACATCGCTGTCAAAACAAAGCTGGCAAGCACTAGCAAATTGAGTAAGACGGTCTTGGCAGGCTCTAGCATCCGCTTCATCCCGTTTTTCCTCCTTGGGCAAATGGCACCCAGAACGTGACTGTCGTTCCCACGTTCCATTCGCTTGTAATCTCGATATCTGCACCGTGTGCCTGTACTAATTCACGGGCAATCGCCAATCCCAGACCTGTTCCACCCTGACCGCGCGAACGCGCCTTGTCTACGCGGTAGAAGCGCTCAAAGATTCGCTTCAAATCGCGGCTGGGAATACCGATTCCTGTGTCGGTGATGGAGATTTGTACCCGCTTTTGCTTGTGGTTCTCTTTTGCCATGAGAACCACAGTGCCTCCTTGAGGCGTATACTTGATCGCATTGGACAAAAGATTATCCAACACTTGATTGATTGCATCCAAATCAATATAAACCGGCGGAAGCTTGCTCGGCATATCCAGACTGAGCTGAACCTCCTGTTGCTCACTGAACATGGAAAAACGATCGGCAGCATAGCGAAGCAATCGATTGATGTCCGCTTCCTTGCAATGCAGACGAACCCCCTGCGAATCAAAACGCGATAGCTGCAACAAATCGTTTACCAAGCGAATCATGCGTTCTGTCTCCGACGACGTAACCTTCAAGAACCGTTGGGACAGCTCTGGCTCTTCCACTGCGCCATCCAGCAGCGCTTCCACGTAGCTTTTAATGGTCGTCAGTGGTGTTCGCAGCTCATGTGATACATTCGCCACGAATTCGCGGCGCTGCTGCTCCAGTCGCTGCTGCTCCGTCACATCAGCCACGACAGCAATGATCCCGCCCATTTTTTTGCTATCGTGCTGCAAAGGAGTAAACGTCACACGCAGGATCACTTCTTCCTTATTCGGCAGCGTCATCTCAATGAAAAGTGGCTCTTCCTGCGCATAGAGCGACATCTCATCTTCTGGCGGCAGGCCCAACAGATCATACAAGGTGCGTCTCTTGAGAAGGACGTCAGCCATCGTCACCTGTAACATATCTTCTGCTGCCCGATTAAATAGGATGATCTGTCCATTCCGGTTAGCGGCAATAACACCGTCCGTCATGTTGCTCAAAATTCCCGCGAGCTTCTCACGCTCTTCCTCTTGCTGCAAAATCGCTTCCTGCAAACGCAAGGTCATATGATTAAAAGCCATACCGAGCTGGCCAATTTCATCATCGCTATAGACACGTACACTACTGTTAAAATCCCCGTCTGCCACCAATCGTGCCTGACGGGTCATCTCCTTCACAGGCTTGGTGATGGTACGGGCCAGCACGACCCCGAGCACCGCCGTAATGACCATTGCGATCATCGTACCTGTCCCCAAGATGCCGTTCATTTTACCAATCGTCGCATAAGTGCCTTCCATCGAAGCAATCATGTAGACCGCACCGTATACGATCTGGTCGCCCTTAACAGGTAGCGCCAATACTTTTACCCGCGCCCCCGTCTTCGGGTCGATCCGCATCGATTCACTGCGCGTCCCGAGCAAGGCAACCGTCACTTCAGGCTGCGAGGTCCGCTGTCCAATTGTATTTTTGTCCTCCGTCGTCGCAACCACGGTTCTTGTCTGGTCAATGACCTGCACATTCGCTCCGTTGATTTTTACCAGGTTGTTGATCAGGTTGTCGATGTCCTGGCGGTTTTGTTCGGCGTTGGATTCCTTCCCGTCATGCGGACGCAAATCGCTTTCCAGCAAACTCGCTAACAAACTAGCTTGTCCATTCAATGCCTCGGAAAAGTTGTTGATGTAGTAGCTCTCGACTTCCCGGGCAAAATAGGCGCTAATAAATTGCATCGCAAGCAAAATCAACAGCATGTAAATGATGACCATTTTCCACTGAACGGTTTTGAACAGCCGCCTCATCCAGGCTGGCCTCCCATGCCGGGATTGCGTAATGTATAGCCCAAACCACGCCGCGTAATAATGTACTTCGGCTGGCTAGGATCATCCTCTATTTTTTCTCGCAAACGACGGATGGTCACATCTACCGTTCGCACATCGCCAAAATAGTCAAATCCCCAGACCGACTGCAGGAGATGCTCTCGCGTCAATACTTGTCCCTGATGGCGAGCGAGGTACACCAGCAGCTCAAACTCACGGTGCGTCAGCTCTAATGCTTCTCCCACCTTTTCGACGGTATACGAGTGCAAATCGATTTCCAGCTCATGCACGCGCAGTACATGCTGGCTATCCTTCTCTTCCACTTTCGAGCGGTTACGGCGCAAATGGGCCTTTACACGGGCTACCAGCTCCCGCGTACTAAATGGCTTCGTCACGTAATCGTCCGCACCCAATTCCAGCCCGAGTACTTTATCCAGTTCAGAGTCTTTGGCAGTCAGCATGATGATCGGAACATCATACGTTTGACGAACGGTTCGGCATACGTCCATCCCGTCTCTGCCTGGAAGCATAACATCCAGTAAAATCAGATCCGGTCGCTCATCCTTAACCACGACAAGTGCCTCATCACCATCGTAGGCGCATACGACCTGATACCCTTCTTTTTCAAACGTGAATTTCAAAATATCTGCAATCGGTTTTTCATCGTCAACTACGAGGAGTTTTGCCATCCTGCGCCCTCCTTTTTCCAAAAATAGTTCATTCAAAAAGTCGGCTTTTCAGCACCGAGAAAATGGCGAGAACCTCAAAAGACGACTTTTTGAACTTCCTGATCAAGGATTCCACTTTGACTGTCACTATTCCTCTACAATACACCATGTACGCCGTGTAAAGAAGGGCTTGGCATTCAATCCCTGCCAACAAAAAAAAGGGCCCCCCTCCTAAGAGTTGCCCTTTCCTTTCCAGAAATTACTTGTCTATTTTAAGTAACGAATCGGGTTTTGATTTCGTCCATTTTGTAGAACCTCAAAATGCAGGTGGACGCCGGTCGATTGTCCAGTAGAACCCTTTACGCCGATTTTCTTTCCTTGGCTAACGACATCGCCGACTTTCACATTAATGCTGCTCATGTGACCGTACAATGTCTTCATTCCATTGCCGTGGTCGATGATAACCGATTTTCCATAGTCACCATTCCAACCAGCGAATGTGACACGTCCATTGTCTGCCGCCATGACAGAACCAGCACCGGCAATATCAATTCCTTTGTGCATGCTACCCCAGCGTTTGCCGAAGCCGCTGCTGATATACCCACTAGCAGGCCAGCTCAAACGGCCTGTCCCGCGCGATGGAATTACTTTTGTACCGCGCTCCATAATTTTGGTTACAGGCTGCACAGTTACATCTTGTTTGATGACTTTGCGATTCACTACTTGTCCATTTTCTTTCACAACTTCGTACTTAACTGTTTTACTGCCGTTTTTACCTTCTTGTACGACCTTGGTTTCGCCTTTAGGAACCTTGTCATTGTTTTTAATTTGGGTATTAAAAGCAATAACCTCTTGTTGATCTACTTCTTCTTTGACTTGTACTGTAACCAGCGGACGCACCGCAGTTACATTGATTTCTTGTCCCAATTGAAGGACGGTATTTTCCGTAACACCTGGGTTGTTCGCGTAAATATCTTTTGACGTAATGCCGTATTTCTTCGCAATGCAACCGATGCAATCGCCTTCTACGACCGTGTGCTTCATATCCTTGAAGGTGCCTTTTACCAGCAACTCCTCCAGTTTATCGGCAGACAAAATTTGAGATGCATCGACTGTTTCGGTTTGCATCTCTACATTTTCTTTAAATGCAACTTCTTTTACCGGATTTGGTTTGACTGGGACTGTGGATGCTGCTGCTACAACAGCCTTTTTCCCCGTCGTTGCAGGAACTCCGGAATATCTTTGCTTCACTTCAGCCAGTACTTGATCAGCCGATTGCTGGTCTGGCATGTAACCTACCACTTTGCCGTCAATCGTCAGCTTAACGCCCTGAACCTTGATATCCGCTACGGACGCAAGAGCTTGTACAGCGGCATCATTATTGAACGGTGCCTTGAATTCACGCTCTTCTTCGAATGTGATATAGTCAGCCAATTGCAAGTTGAGGCCTGTTTTTGCCTTTTCCTCTTCCAGCTTGGATGCTGTCCAGTTATGTATCACATTTGGATCATTTACCACGCCAATCTCTTTGCCGTTCACACTGACATGGTAGACAGAATTGACATTGCTTGTGTAATAGTATTGTGCAGATGCTCCAGCAGCAATCGTCAAAACTAGACCTGCCGCAATTGAAAGCGATTGTTTTTTATGCGACTGGATATAAGAGCTTGTACGTTTCATTGTACGTTTCGCCAGATCACTGCAATCCCGAACGATTCGTGATGACCGTTCTTGCAGCTTGGCCTTCCATTCCGACCAATGCATAACTTGTCCCTCCTGAAAACAGATACAACTTGCTCGTTCCATTTCCTGAAAATTTTTAATTTATTGACTAGGTCGTAAATCCCATAATTTAGTTTCCATTAATCTGCCAAATTGCCTAAAGAAACCAACTATGTCGACTTTACCATAAGAATAACGACAACATCAAGTGTAAATTGCTGTCGAATAAAAAAATAGACACAGAGTCACTATATGTACAAACAATTGGTAGCATTTATCATATCTGGAGGCTGATATACGTGAAGGAACGTAATATTCTTGCAGGATTTCGCACCGAAGATGATGCCGAAAAAGCAGAACAAGCACTTCGACAAGCTGGTTTTTCTATCATTCAGATCGACAGAATCGGACAATTCCCAGGTGACGGGAATGAACAAATCCTGAACCCTATATCCGGAGATTTTCCCAGCTTGGGCAACCTTACCCTGGCAGGTGACTTCCCAAGCGGCAGGGATGCAAGCGTCATGGCCGCAGTAGATCCAGACGCCAGCGGCATGGCTGATCGGGGCGATGACAATTTGAATCGCAGTGTCTTGTTAACGGCAGTCGTACCAGAGGAACAAGGTGACCTTGCGACTGAGATCATCCGATCGTATGGAGGCACGATCTAAAATAAATATAGCCATCTTCCTAAATGACTAGGAAAGATGGCTTATTTCGTTATGGACATCTGTGACTCACACCTCTTGCATCGAGGTAACGTCTTTTAACGCAAGTCTGCGTATTTTCGTTTTCTCGGCGTCATTTGGTTGTTTGTATGTGGTGATAAAGCATAGGTAGCCATTGTTGAAATGAGTCATGGTTCCCTTGATGACGACGCCATTGATCATCTTTACCTGTACATTTTTGCCCAGCAGCTTCATGGCCTTTTGGTCAAATCCAAAACCCATCATCACTTTTCACCTCTCCATTTCTCCCTATGTCTATCCATATGCCCAGAGGGTGTCGTTTCGTGTCTGTCCCTTGCAAAAAAAAGAAAGCTGCCGAATGCTCGACAGCTTTCTTCTATTATATAGTCGATAGCTTATCCGTAAATGCCACGAACAACAACCGTTTGCTCACGATCTGGTCCTACGGAGAAGATCGACATTGGGATACCAGTCAGTTGTGTGATGCGCTCAATGTAGTGACGAGCGTTTTCTGGCAAGTCGTTCAGATTGCGAACACCGGTGATATCCTCAGTCCAACCTGGCAGCTCCTCATAAACTGGCTCACATTTCGCCAGCAGGTTGAGGTTCGCCGGGAACGACTCGATAACTTCTCCATTGTATTTGTACGCTGTGCAAATACGCAGTGTCTCAATGCCAGACAATGTATCCAACTTGGTGATCGCCAAACCGGTAATACCGCTGACACGACGAGCATGACGAACAACTACACTGTCGAACCAGCCTACACGGCGAGGACGACCTGTTGTTGTACCATATTCGAAGCCAACCTCACGAATATGGTCACCAGTTGCATCAGTCAGCTCAGTCAGGAACGGACCGTCACCTACACGCGTGGTGTAAGCTTTTGCCACCCCGATTACTTGGTGGATCTTGGTTGGTCCAACACCAGAACCGATAGTCACACCACCCGCAATTGGGTTGGAGGACGTTACGTAAGGATACGTACCTTGGTCAATATCGAGCAATACGCCTTGTGCACCTTCAAACAATACGCGGTTGCCGCTATCAATGGAATCATTGAGGACAACAGATGTATCGGTTACGTAAGGACGAATGATTTCTGCCAGAGCCAAGTATTCATCCAGAATTTCTTGAAGCTCAAAGCCAGTTGTGTTGTACAGCTTCTCCAGCAGCATGTTTTTCTCTGCCAGGTTGCGCTCCAGCTTGCGAGCAAACTCTTCGCGATCCAACAAATCAGCGATACGAATACCGATACGCGCTGCTTTATCCATGTAAGCAGGTCCGATACCTTTACGGGTCGTACCGATTTTGTTAGCACCGCGGCTATCTTCCTCTACGCCATCCAGCTTGATGTGGTAAGGCAGAATCACATGCGCGCGATCACTGATTTTCAAATTGCTTGTCGAAAAACCGAAGCTGTGAATGTACTCCAGCTCTTTTACCAATGCTTTCGGATCGATTACCATACCGTTTCCGATTACGCAGGTCTTGTCACTATAAAAAATTCCGGATGGAATCAAATGCAGCTTATACTTGTTACCATCAAAAATAATGGTATGGCCTGCGTTGTTACCGCCTTGATAACGAGCCACTACCTCTGCACTTTCAGCTAGATAGTCTGTAATTTTACCTTTACCTTCATCGCCCCACTGGGTTCCGACGACAACGACTGTTGACATCGAAAAACACCTCCTGATATTATCATGTCTTTTCGGGCCTGAAACAATCTAAGTTTACTAAACGAGACTCCCCATGTCAACGCTAAATACGAACATTCATATAGTTAGTTCTTAATATGTTCGGCAATTCAATATAGAAAAAAAAGCCGGAATTTCTCCGGCTTTTCTTCCATTCGAACTATTAACCTGCTTGATTCCGAAAGCGATGATCCAAGTTAACGAATTTGTTGAATTCTTTCAGAAACGCCAACTCCACCGTTCCGGTCGGGCCGTTACGCTGTTTGGCGATAATGACTTCGATGACATTCTTGTTTTCTGATTCCTTGTCATAGTAGTCATCACGGTACAAGAAGGCCACGATATCGGCGTCCTGCTCAATCGACCCTGACTCACGGATATCGGACATCATCGGTCGCTTGTCCTGCCGTTGCTCTACACCACGGCTCAACTGCGACAGGGCGATAACCGGCACGTTCAGCTCACGCGCGATCCCTTTTAGTGTACGAGAGATCTCAGATACTTCCTGCTGACGGTTATCTCCTTTGCCTCGTCCATGAATCAACTGAAGGTAATCGATCAGGATCAAGCCCAAGCCCTTCTCTGTTTGAAGGCGACGGCATTTCGCCCGGATGTCCTGTACAGTAACCCCAGGTGAATCGTCGATGTAAATCGGCGCTTTCGCCAGCGTACCGATTGCCATCGTCAGCTTTTGCCAATCGTCTTCCTCCAGTGTACCGGAACGCATCCGGGACGCATCCAGATTGCCCTCCGCACAAATCATACGCTGAACTAGCTGAGAAGCACCCATCTCCAAGGAGAAGATGGCTACGGTCTCACCTGCACGGGCTGCTACGTTTTGCGCGAGATTCAAGGCAAAAGCCGTCTTCCCTACGGAAGGACGGGCTGCCAAGATAATCAGGTCACTGCGCTGCAATCCTGCTGTCATCTTGTCCAAATCCGTATAACCCGTAGAAATCCCCGTAATATCACCGCGTCGCTGACTCAAAAACTCAATTCGCTCGTACGTTTCCAGAAGGGCATCACGAATCGGTGTAAAACCGCCACTGTTGCGATTTTGGCCGATCTCCATGATATACTTCTCCGCATCCGCGATGATCTGCGTGACATCATCCTCACGGGAGTATCCGTCATTGGCAATCTTGGTAGCTGTATGAATCAATCGCCGAAGCAGCGATTTTTCTTCTACAATTTTTGCGTAGTATTCGATATTGGCAGCCGTTGGAACTGAACTGGCGATTTCCGTGAGATACGTAACCCCGCCGACCTCATCCAGCAGCTTGTGGTCCTGTAGATCCGCTGTAACCGTAACCAGATCGACCGGTTCGCCTTTTTCATACAGGTCCACCATCGTTTGAAAGATGCGCTGATGCGCTGTCTTGTAAAAATCCTCCGGACGGAGAATCTCAATGGCCGTGATTAAAGCTTCCTTAGACAAGAACACGGCACCCAGTACCGATTGTTCCGCTTCCTTGTTCTGTGGCGGCACACGATCCAAAAACAGGTCGCTCACGTCACACCCCCCACAATTGAGACATTATTCTTCCACAACGTGTACTTTCAGAGTCACGGTTACTTCGTTGTGCAGTTTTACTTTGATTTGCGTCACGCCCAAAGCACGGATTGCATCCATTTCGAGCTTACGCTTGTCTACTTTGATTTTATACTGATCTTCCAGCGCTTGCGCTACTTGTTTGCTGGAAATTGCACCGAACAAGCGACCACCTTCGCCTGCTTTTCCTACTACTTTCACTGTCAGCTCTTCCAGCTTTTTGCCCAGCTCCTGAGCATCCAGCTTTTCTTGCTCCTTGCGCTTATCTTCGCTGCGCTTTTGAGCGTCGAGCGTTTTCACGTTGCTATCTGTCGCTTCTTTTACCAGCTTCTTTGGCAACAAGAAGTTGCGTACATAGCCCTCTGACAAATCCTTCACTTCGCCTTTTTTCCCTTGGCCTTTTACATCTTGAAGAAAAATGACTTTCATCATCGTTTCCCCCTTTATATTTTGGCCTATACGACCGAGTCAATCGCTTCTTTCAAACGACGTGTAGCTTCTTTAATTGATATGCCTTGAATTTGTGTGGCAGCACCCGTAAGGTGACCGCCTCCACCCAGCAGTTCCATGATGGACTGAACATTGATGTCGCCCAGAGAACGTCCACTGATCAAGATCGTATCATCGGATCGCTCTGCAACAACAAACGACGCCTGGATACCTGACAAAGTGAGTAGCTGCTCAGCAGCTTGCGCCACCTGTACCTGAGTGTAATCCTCAGACGGGTCGCCTACGGCAATCGCCATGTTGTCGCGGTACGTTTCCGTGTTCATGATGATTTTTGCCCGCTTCACATACTGCCCCAGATCTTCCTTCAACAGACGCTGGACAGCCGCGGTATCGGCCCCGTTACGGCGAAGGAAAGACGCCGCTTCAAAGGTCCGCGAACCTGTACGGAAGGCAAAGCTTTTGGTATCCACCACAATCCCAGCTAACAGTGCCGTTGCAATCAGATTGTCGATATTCAATCGCTCGCTCTGATATTGCAAGAGCTCCGTAACCAGCTCGGCTGTAGAAGAAGCATATGGTTCCAGATACAAGAGTACTGGCTCAATGAACTCCTCCGAACGTCGATGGTGGTCAATCACCACAATTCGGCTCGTTTCTGTCAACAGCTTCGGCTCAATCACCAGCGATGGTCGATGTGTATCGACGACTACCAGCAATGTGCGGCCAGAGATGAGTCGGATCGCCTGTTCTGGCGTGATAAAGGTCTCAGCCAACTCTTCGTTGGCATAAATCTCTTTCATCAGACGCTCGACAGAATGATTGCCTTCGTCCATGACGATATAAGCCGTTTTGTTGTGCAACTGCACAGCCTTCAATACACCAAGTGATGCCCCGATGGAATCCATGTCAGGCTGTTTATGCCCCATGACGATGACGTGCTCCGCCTCATGAATGAGATCACGCAAAGCATGTGCAATAACACGAGCCCGGACACGTGTCCGCTTTTCCACCGCATTCGATTTCCCACCGTAGAAAGTGAGCTTGTTGCCAATCTTGACAGCGCACTGGTCGCCACCGCGCCCCAAAGCGATATCCAAGCTTGATTGCGCCATTTGTCCCAGCTCAATGTAAGTGGTAGCGGCCGCTCCAACCCCGATACTGAGCGTAATCGGAATTTTGTTGTCAGCCGTCATCTCCCGAACTACATCAAGAATGTCAAATCGCGATTCTTCCAATTTATCAAGTGCTTCCCGTTCCATCAGAGCCAAAAACTTGTCGGCCGTGATTCGGCGAAGATATATGCCATGTTTGTTGGCCCACTCTGTAATCACACCAGCCACGCTTGTAGAGAGCAGCGTACGGCTCTGATCATCCATGACTTGTCCGACCTCGTCCAAATTGTCGAGGTGAATAATGGCAAGTGCAGCCTTTTCTCGATGGTAACGAGTCGTCAATTCTTTGAAGTCCGTAATGTCCTTGAAATACAAAAGACGCTCATCGGACCGCACAATGACCTCGTATACCCGCTCGTTATAAGTAAACTCCAGCCGTCTTTGCTCCGGCTTCCAAACCAGTTGGGGGAATACCTCTTGAAGGCCTTTCCCGATCATGGATTCATCCCCGGACATATGCGTCATATACGGGTTTACCCACTCAATTGCCTTTTCCTCGTTGTATAAAAGAATTCCGATCGGCAGTTCCTGGATAACGCCTTCTCCCGCCTTCTTCACGCGATGGGTGACCGTTGCCAAATAAAGGCGCAAGTCTCTTTGGAACCCCTTTTCTGCTTGAAGAGCGTAAAGAACCAAGCCAATCAAGCAAATCATGCCGATCGCCCCGTACATCCAATGGAACAAGGTCAAAATCCCCAACAACAGCAAGCTAAAGCTGAGTGCCAGGACCATATGCATCCCGTACCAACGCTTTAACAGGAACTTGGGCATTTCCTCAGCCCCTCTTCACTCTTGTTTCCAGTTTTTCACGCAAACGAATTCCTAGGTCAAATATCCATACTAGACTAAGTATAGTACTTAGGGGTGGAAAAATAAATAGACAGACAATGAGCACGGGAGTCAATCTCTTCCAGCCGTACAAATAGGCAGCAAATAGACAAAAACTCAAGCCCTGCAAAACAAAAATAACATCCAGCATGACTTTCAGGTTCATCAGGGCGATTTCCCAAAACGTTCCCTGCATGCTTTCAGCAAACAACAATAGACTGATCATCGCAATGAAGTAGTAATAAATCAACGAACGCGGGAAGTTCCATTCCCGAATTGGCTTCAATGCTGGAATCGGTCTGCGCAGACGTCGTCCAATCAGACTCGCCAATCCATGAATAATGGCGGTCGATAAAAAGCTGAACATGACAAAACTCGTAGGCAAGACGATTTTACCCAGTTCAAGGAGCTGATCAAACTGCTCTTTTGGCATCATTGCTGGACGCAGCTTAGCAACCTCTTGAATCATGGCATTAAAATCAACGTTCATCCCGAATGCCATGAATGCCAGCATGGAAACGACACTCAAAAAGGCAACGCCTGCCCCTGCCACAATCGCCGGAAGAGCCGCTCCTTTTTTCGCATAAACAATCCCCATGACTGAACCCCAAACCGCACTCGAAAAAGCAAGTGTTGCCGCAAACGGACCAGTAACGATCCAGCCCAAAAACGTAAAAGCAAGGGTGATCCAAACCATGTTAGGTACTGTTCGATTTACTGCCAAAAGGATAAAAGGCAGAGGTATCAAGAAACTGACCAGTCCTCCCAGTACCGTATATGTACTGAGAAACAGCAGCACCAGTGCGATACCCAGTATAAGGGCATTTTCAGCCAAGTGTTTCGTTTTGGACGGCATGTCAGCACCTCATTATTCATGTCTCATGTACACTCTCCATAGAAAACTATGGAAAAAAGAGGGCCACGCAATTGTGCCCCCCTTTTTATAGCTTTTGCAACTTATTCAGCAGTGTAAGGCAACAGTGCTACTTGACGGGATCGCTTGATCGCGATTGTCAGTGCACGTTGATACTTCGCAGAAGTACCAGTTACACGACGTGGCAAGATTTTGCCGCGTTCGCTGATGAACTTTTTCAGCAAGTCAACATCTTTATAATCGATGTGCTTGATTTTGTTCACTTTAAAGAAGCATACTTTACGACGCTTATTAGGACGTCCTTTGCGTGCCATGATAGTCCCTCCCTCTTAGGAATGTGAAAGTTATACGATACTAGAACGGCAAGTCATCATCTGAAATGTTGATCGGCTTGCCTGCACTCGCGAAAGGATCACCAAACGGATCATAGTCATTATTTCGTTGACCGGATGGTTTGTTACCGCCACCGATGCCCGGTCCTGGATCGTATCCTGAATTGTCTCCGCCGGATTCATTACCTCGACCGCCCAAAAATTGAACGTTCTCCGCAACGACTTCCGTCACGTATACCTTTTTACCTTCTTTATTATCATAGGAGCGTGTTTGCATACGTCCTTCGATGGCTGCTTGTCTACCTTTACGCAAATAGCTTGCGCACAGGTCGGCAAGTTTTTGCCAAGCGACAATGTTAATGAAGTCCGTTTCTCTCTCTCCCGCTTGATTGGTGCGGGGACGATTCACGGCCACAGTAAAAGTAGCAACGGCAACGCCATTTGGCGTGTAGCGAAGTTCAGGATCTTTCGTCAGGTTGCCGATGAGAATGACTTTATTCATCTTGGTTCCCCCTCTGATCGCGACAATGATTACTTCTCATCACGAACAAACATAAAGCGGATTACGTCGTCATTGATTTTCATCAGACGCTCAGCTTCCGCAACAGCATCGGAGTTCGCTTTGAAGTTCATCAAAACGTAGTAACCTTCACGGAACTTGTTGATTTCGTACGCAAGACGACGTTTACCCATTTCTTGAAGCTTAGAGATTTCGCCACCATAGTTAGTTACAACATCGCTGTAACGAGCTACATTGGATTTTACTTTCTCTTCTTCAAGGTCTGGACGCAATACATACATTACTTCGTATTGGCGCATACCTTTTCACCTCCTTATGGACTTTAGCGGCCCTGTTCGGGCAAGGAGCGAGTGCTAAAACGAAACGCACAAATCATGCACTCCATAAATACTCGCATTATCGTATTATAGCAAAACGCCTATAACGAATCAAGAATTTCGTACTAAACGTTGAAGCGGAAATGCATAACATCTCCATCTGCCACTACGTACTCTTTCCCTTCAAGACGGTACTTCCCACGTTCTCTGGCTACCGCTACGGAACCAGCATCTACCAGATGATCATAAGCAATCACTTCGGCACGAATGAATCCGCGTTCGAAATCGGTATGAATCACGCCTGCCGCACCTGGAGCCTTTGTACCCTGACGGATAGTCCATGCGCGAACTTCTTGTACACCTGCAGTGAAATAAGTTACTAATCCCAACAGTTTGTAAGCTGCACGAATCAAGCGATCGAGACCAGACTCAGTAAGTCCGAGCTCTTCCAAGAACATTTCTTTGTCCTCGCCCTCGAGCTCAGCGATTTCTGCTTCTACTTTCGCGCTGATCACAACCACTTCTGCACCTTCACTCGCTGCATGCTGACGAACTGTCTGCACATGCGGGTTGTTATCTGCATCGTTAATGCCGTCTTCCGCTACGTTGCACACGTACAGCATTGGCTTGATTGTCAGCAGATGCAAATCGCGAATCCATTTGCGCTCTTCGTCATCGAGTTCAACACTGCGAGCAGATTGACCCTCTTCAAATGCGGCTTTCAACTTCTCCAGCACGTCCAACTCTTGCTTGGATTCCTTGTCGCCGGATTTCACTTTGCGTGCAATGCGATCAATACGACGATCAACAGAGTCCAGGTCAGCAAAAATCAGCTCCAGGTTGATTGTCTCGATATCGCTCAAAGGATCGACACGACCTGCTACGTGCGTGATGTTCTCATCTTCAAAGCAACGTACAACATGTGCAATCGCGTCCACTTCACGGATGTGTCCGAGGAACTGGTTACCAAGACCCTCGCCTCTGCTCGCACCTTTTACCAAGCCAGCAATGTCCACGAA
Source organism: Brevibacillus sp. MS2.2 (assembly GCF_013284345.1). Taxonomy (NCBI): domain Bacteria; kingdom Bacillati; phylum Bacillota; class Bacilli; order Caryophanales; family Paenibacillaceae; genus Brevibacillus; species Brevibacillus sp. MS2.2. The sequence continues at coordinate 30,444 of NZ_JABSUZ010000021.1, read as the reverse complement.
TTCAAACGCTGTCGGAACTACCTTGTTCGGAACGACGATCTGTGTCAGCTTTTCCAGACGCTCGTCTGGCACCTCCACAATACCTACGTTAGGGTCAATCGTACAGAACGGATAGTTCGCCGATTCAGCACCCGCTTGTGTAATGGCATTAAACAATGTCGATTTCCCTACGTTTGGAAGACCGACGATCCCGCAAGAAGCACCCATCTATATACACTCCCTTATCATCATCCTGATATCCTTTTAAGTATATAGATTTGGTTTTCAGATTACAATTGTCTCCTTGTGGAAGCTTTTTTTACTTGTCTCCTCCTGTACTCATCTTAGCTCCATGTGGTGGGACAAAAAAAGAAATGCTAGACTAGACAAACAGAATCTGTTTGCTACGGTAAAAGGAAAGGTAACGAGGTGACTACAAAAATGAAGCTCTTACTTCTCGGTGCCACTGGTCGTGTAGGAAGCCATATCCTCGACTATGCATTAAAAGATGGGCATGAAATAACCGTTCTCGTTCGCTCCGCAGACAAGCTTCTTCATCTGGCTGCTGAAAATCTGCACGTTTTGACCGGAAATGTCCTCGATCAAAAAGATGTTGCTTCCGCCATGTGTGAAGTTGACGCGGTCATTAGCGCACTTGGGACAGATAAAGCGACGACGTTATCTGAAGGAACTCCCTATATTATTGAAGCAATGAAGCGAGAAGGCGTTTCACGCATTATTACAGTGGGCACCGCCGGCATCTTGCAAAGCAGAGTTTCTCCTGACCTGCTCCGCTATCAATCCAGTGAGTCCAGACAAAAATTAACGCGTGCTGCCGAGGAACATCACAAGGCATACTCGCTCTTGGAACAGTCTGAGCTCGATTGGACCATTGTATGTCCGACTTATTTGCCTGATGGCGAGTATACGGGGATTTACCGGGTCGAAGCCCACCAGTTGCCTGTAGATGGGATGCAAATTTCCGTGCCCGATACGGCAGAGTTTACGTATCAGCAGCTTTCTAGTTTTGAATACATACAGTCGCGAGTCGGCATTGCCTATTGATCCATACAAGAAAAAACAGGCTCCTATCCTTAATGGAAGGGAGCCTGTTTTGCTTCTGTCGTGTCTTTATTTCTCGTTTACCAGCTTTTCCAGCTCATTCAATGTCTCTTCGAAAATTTCCATGGCTTGCTCGATTGGCTGGGACGTGGACATGTCCACACCTGCAGCTTTCAGCACCTCGATTGGCGGAGCAGAGTTACCCGCTTCGAGGAAGTTTTTGCGAACTCGATCCACTGCTGGCTGACCTTCATCCATGATTTGCTTCGCTAATGCTTGTGCAGCGGCAAAGCTCGTCGAGTATTGATAGACGTAGTATTTATAGTTGTAGAAATGGCTCACACGTGCCCATTCCATACCGATTTCCTCATCGGAAACCATGTCTTTTCCGTAGTACTTTTTGTTGATATCGAGGTAGATTTTCTTGATCGCTTCCGCATTCAGAGATTCCCCAGCTTGCTCCTTCTCGTGAATCGCTCTCTCAAACTCCGCGAACTGCGTCTGACGGAACAGCGTGGAACGGAAGTTTTCCAGATAGTGATTCAAGAGATACATCTTCTCTTCCTTCGTCTTCGCCTTCGCGTACATGCTCTTGAACAGCAAGGTTTCATTCATGGTAGAAGCCACTTCTGCCGTGAAGATTGGATAGTTGGATGAAATGTAAGGCTGGTTTTTGTTCGTGTAATAGGACTGCATGGCATGTCCCATCTCATGGGCGATGGTATACACATCATCGAGCGTACCTTGGTGATTCAACAGTACATACGGATGTGTATCATAAGCACCCCATTGGTAAGCACCCGTGCGCTTGTCATCTGTGGAGTAGACATCTACCCAGCCGCCATCCAGGCCGTCAGACATTGCCTTCACATAGTCATCACCCATTACCTCTAACCCGTCAACTACAATTTTCTTTCCTTCGTCGAAGGAAATATATTTGTCATCAGATGGAACGATCGGCACGTAAATGTCGTACATGTGCAATTCCTTCACGCCAAGCATTTTCTTTTTCAAGGAAATGTAGCGATGCAGCAATGGCAAATTGTCATTCACCGTGTCAATCAGCTCATCATACACCTTCGTCGGTACGTTGTTCGGTGTCAGGCTAGCTTCCAGCGCAGAATCGTAATTGCGTACCGCTGCGTAGAAATTATCACCCTTTACTTTGGCAGCCAACGTCGATGCAAACGAGTCTTGGAAATCGATCAGAGCGCCATAGTACGCTTTGAACGCTTCTCTACGCACATTTTGATCTTTACTTTCCATATAGGAAATAAAATTGGCACGAGTCAACTGAACTTCCTTGCCTGTCTCATCTTTGATTTTAGGGAACCTCACGTCTTTGGACAGCATGCTGTAAATATTAGTCGGTGCACCGCCCAACGGAGACGATTTTGCCAAGAGCTGTTCCATATCCGCAGAGAGTGAGTACGGCTTCGTTCTCAGCATGTCTTCAATAAACAGCTTGTAAGGCTCCAGTTCCTTTTCGGACAGCAAGCTCTTTATTTTGTCATCGGAAATCGCAACGATTTCAGGCTGTACCCAAGAGGTTTTTTCCGTGACAAGCGTGTACATTTTCTCAGCGCGGTCTCCCAGCTTTTGCAGATCAGGGTTCGCGGAGTTTACATCGAGAGACATGTTTGCATACACGTATGCTTTGTCATTTAAGCGCATCAATTCAACATAGTCATCAAATGCCGCCTGCATTGCAGCAGAAGAAGTACCCAGCTTGCCTTGGTGCTTTGTGAAAGCGTTTGCCAAAGATTCAACTTTAGCAACATCCTTTTCCCATTCCTTAACAGTCGGATAAATATGATCCAGCTTCCACTTGTACGCATCTGGGATCTCAGCGCGAGTTTGATAAGAAGGCTTTTCAGCAGCAAGAGCTACCGCCTGCGTGCTGTAAGGAATGAATGGTACGGATACTGTCGACAATGCAATGGCCAAAGCCGTAACTGATGCAAATACTTGCTTCTTCAAATCTCAATCGCCCCTTTTCTTCTATCTATTTTTGCCAAATTTATAAGTGTGTAATTATATTTTCACCTGCCAAATTCCTTCTTACTAATAAAAATTTTTCAAATATTCAATAACAACCGTCAATTTATCCAGAGAAAATCCTCTTTTGTGGATAAACCTGTGGATAAGTATTTGCTAACAACTTTTTATTCCCTGCAACGTTTGCAGACACTCCTTCTCTTCGTAAAAAGTTGTCCACATTTTCTGTGGATATGCTGTGTATAACTTATTTTCTTGGAACTGGGGCATCCGCCTATACCCCGTTGTGGGTTCCTACATAGCATGAGTATTGAAACTACGGTAGGAGGTGTTAGCAAGTGGGTATCTTTAACGGCTTCGACGATTTCGCGCTGATCTTGGTTCTGTTCATCCTTCTCGTTATCGTAGGTTGCGACTGCGACTAACCTACTCCGCTGCCATCCAGCCTATCTGAAGGTAAGCTTGCTTCCTCAGCATCCTTACCTTCTCCAATTCCACATAGATCATAGCCAAGGCAATGCAGCCTAGGGATAATGATCAGTCATAACCTAAGTACCATCACCGGGAGATACATTTGATCGTACAAAAGGAAAAAAGGATGCAGCCAATAGAGGCGCATCCTTTTTTTTACCCACATACTTGGACTATTTCGACCCGGTCTGAAAAGTTATCCACTGCACTTGATTTACATTACCTGCTATGTCCTTAACCAAACCCGCAATGAGACTTACCTGATATCTCGTATGTGGCTGCCATTTTCCTTTTGGCTTCACAGACAGCATCCGCTTGCTTTTGTTCCACGTAATGGTATGCGGAACGATAGCACCTTTTTCATCTGTCACACGAACTAATGGCCCGGCCGTTTTGCTGGAGAGGACACCACCACCAACCAAAGCAATCTCTTCTGCAAACTGGAGTGTCACTTTATCCTGGAGCTTTACATTTTTGGCCCCGTGACCGGGCAATATGACTGCTTGTGGAGCAATATTATCCACAGGTTTTTTCGTTTGAAACGTGCTGGTTAGCTCTGGATTCAAATTGCCTCGCCGATCCTTCAGTTTTTTGGCCAACAAGCTTACTCGGTAGGACGCCCCTGCTTCCAGATTTCCTACCGGATCAATCGTCATGCTTCGATCTGTTTGGTTCCATTTTGCCGTAAAACGAACCTTCTTTTTTTTCGCATCCGTGAGCGAAATGATCGAGAGACCAGACTTATCAGAGAGCTCTTGCCCACTTTTTAACGAAACTGGCCCCGAAAACGTCAGTGTAATGATTTGATCCGGGTCAATTTCCGCCGATTTGTTAGCCGGGGATATTCTCACTCCCCATTCGTTTGCCGACTTTGCCCACGCTCCCTGTGATGGAAGTAGGAAAAGCGCAAGCACTACTACCCATTGCAACCACCGAACACTCATCTTTTTCATCGAACCCCTCCCGTCTAAAACGACAAAGCCGCTTCCGGAAGCATATAAACGCGTCGCTTCATCGTTTACAGGCATTGTAGAAAAAGACAGATGGGTTGATCAAAGAAATATGGTCTATGCTTGCGGTTCTTCCTCCGCGCGAATCAGTATCTTTTTCAGCTTGCGTTCAAATTCTAGTCGCCCAATCATCACACTATGATCGCACCCCGTACATTTGATTCGCACATCCATGCCCATGCGTATGACCTTCCACGCATTCGTGCCACATGGATGTGGCTTTTTCATCTGTACGACATCCCCCAGTCCAAATTGCTTGCGTTCCATTTCTCTTTCTCCTCTCTACACTGTTCCCTTTCCAGACACCGCGACGATTTTTGGATACGGAATTTGAATGCCTCGGTTGGTTAATTCCGTTCTGATCTTCGCACGCAAATTTCGATTGACCCCGTGATGTGTGTTCGGCTTGCACTCAGCCGTAACCCGGATGATGACTTCGGAAGGTCCCAGTGCATGTACTCCCAAAATTTGCGGCTCAGCTACGATATCCGTCAATTCTGTTTGAGCCGATGCCAACACTTCTTTGAGCACAGACTCAACTTGGTTCAGATCTTCTTCATACGCTACAGATACGTCAACAACCGCTAACGTATTTTGCAAAGAAAAGTTGGTCACTTGATTAATCGTACCATTTGGAAAGATGTGCACCTCACCCGTCCAGCTTCGCACCTTTGTAATGCGCAGACCAATCTCCTGCACCGTGCCCGTCAAATTGTTGATCGTTACGACGTCTCCGACAGCAAATTGGTCCTCAAAAATAATGAAGAATCCCGTAATGATATCACGCACGAGACTCTGCGCCCCGAAACCGACTGCCAGCCCCAGTACTCCTGCGCTTACCAAAACAGGACGCAAATCAATGCCCAACAGCTGCAAGATCATGAGAATCGCCAAAAAGTAAATGCCATACTGCACGACATTGTTGACAAGAACCCGCATCGTGTCTACTCGGCGTTGATCCATTTGAATCTTGCTTCCATGGCGGTGCTGGAACACTTTATTTACACCTGATTGCACAACGGAAACGACAATTCGCGATAACAGGATAATCGCTACGATTTTCAGTACAGCCATCCCTATATTTACCCACATATCTGCATCGGTCACATACGCATATACTTGGGCATAAATTCTCTCAAAAAAACCAGCCTGATTCATTCCTCCCGCTCCTTCTGCTCCCCGTTTTGGTCGACCTCGCTATACTGGCCAAAAAACTGACGGAAGTATCCTCGTATTACCACTTGTTGCTCCATCATGATCGCTTTTGCTCGTGAGTAATCCGACAGTGGGAACTCAATGGAAAGGGCGCAGCCTGCCGTTATTTCTTTCGGCGTTGGTCTTGTATCGATCTCAATATCTTCGTACTCCAGCAGCATTTCTGCCCGCAAGGCTTGCTGCGTGGAATCAAACGCGATCAGAACTGTCTCTCCTCCCATTTCACTCCCCCTTATCTTTTTCACACAAACTGCTATAGGCTCCTCTTATTTTACCTGTTCGCTTTCATGCATGCCAGCCTCGCTGAGTTTTCAAAACCTACGTAACTTTCCCATTAGCAGGTATAAAAATGTCATATCGGTACGATACTGTGAATACTTTTATATAACCTTTTACAGGTTGGTTTCAGCCAAGTCGGCAAGAGTGGGGGTTTCCATGAGTACATCCGATAATCGCAAGGATTATTCTTTGCCACCTTTTAAAGTGGAATACCGCAGTGAAAACGCAGACGAGCACCTCGCCGGTCACCTTGCGCAGCGCTTTCGCTTAAATCGGTTCGATGACGACCTTGTCATTGTATGTATTGGGACAGACCGTTCTACTGGTGATGCTCTAGGCCCATTAGTAGGAACCAAGCTCATCGCACAGTCACCTCGTTTTTTGCAGGTGTACGGAACGCTTGAGGACCCTGTACACGCCATGAATCTTAAGGAAAAATTAGAGCTCATCCACGCGAATCATCCGACAGCTACACTCATTGCAGTCGATGCCTGTTTAGGTCAATTTAGCCACGTCGGAAACATCAATGTAATTAATGGTCCACTAAAACCAGGGGCTGGTGTAAAAAAAGAGCTGCCTCCTGTTGGTTGCTTCCACATTACCGGAATTGTCAACGTAGGAGGATTCATGGAGTATTTTGTCCTTCAAAATACCCGCCTCTCCATCGTCATGAACATGGCAGATATCATAGCTTCCGGACTGGCAAAAGCCGTAACACTGGCTTCTACGCCTAGTCGATTCGATAGTGTCTTATATGATTGACCGTTTTTCCCTGCAAAAGGTTCCATCCCTCTTTGGAAAACTTGCTTTTCGATCTGTTCTCTCCCTTAACGGATGACAGGTCTATTTTTTTTATACAAAAATCGTCAGGTGCTTTTCGAGCACTTGGGCGCTAATCGGCGTTGGTGCTACGCTTTCTCCATCTGCATGGACAGGCAGTTGCCCTGCTGCTTGTATCGTTACCTGCTTGGCCCTATAAAAACGGACACCCGGATGATGACGGTGAGCTCCTGTGAATATTTTCGGAAAAGCAGCTAACAATCCGAGTCGACTCATACCACTTACTACGCAAATGTCCGCAATGCCGTCGTCCGGTTTAGCATCGGGACAGATCAGCATTCCGCCTCCATAATTCGGAATATTGGCAGCAACAACTAGCCAAACAGCCTCTAAACGAGCCTCATGACCATCAACGTTCAGGACGATGTCACGTGGCTGATACGTACGTACGACGCGAATGACCGATATAATGTAGGCCAGCGCTCCGAGCTTGTACCGATTCAGCCAAGCTTTGTACACAGCTTGATCCGTTATCTTTGCTACCTGTGCATCGAATCCGGCTCCGATTGAATTCACAGCTACTTTTCCATTCAATAAAATCAGATCGATTCGCTTTTCCCCTTTTTCCGACAGAATTCGCTCTAATGCCTGTAACGGTTTCATCGGAATTCCATGCCCGCGAGCGAAATCATTCCCGGAACCAGCCGGCACCAATCCAAATCTGCATTCTTGATTCGATTCGTATATTCCGTTTATCACGCCTCGGACCGTTCCATCCCCTCCGACAGCAATGATTTTTTTTACTCCCTCTTTTTGAATCAGCTCTTTTGATAATTTTTCGGCGTCCCCCTCTCCTGATGTCAACCTGACATGAAAAGGCGCTCCTAGACGTCGTAGCGTCGGCTCAATTTGCCTCCATACGCTCAACCCTGTGCCATTGCCCGATACAGGATTGACGATTACACCAAACATCATCATTCTCTCCCCAACATGCTGTCGTACTTGTACTGTCCCGTCCCACTTATCCTTACTTGCTCGCAAATCAAGTTTTTGTATCATATTATCGCATGCAATTTTTATCGATGAAAGTTGATTTTTCATAAAAAGAGACTCCTCCCGAAGGAAGAGTCTCTATGCTACCTATGAAAACAGCTTTGAAATCCAATCTATAAAGGGAACTCCGACTGCTGCGATCACTAATGCCGGCATCATGTTGGCTACCCTTATCTGTTTGATCTCCAAAACGTTTAATCCAATGGCAATAATCATCAAGCCACCTACCGCCGTTACTTCTACCAGGATGGCATCCAGCATCGTTTCGCTCACCAAACTGTAAATGCTCGTAGATAATAACGCAATCATGCCTTGATATATAAACACGGGCACTGCCGAAAAGATGACACCGATTCCTAGCGTTGATGCGAAAATGATCGCAGAGAATCCATCTAGCATTGCTTTCATAAACAGTACTTCGTGGTTGTTACGCAACCCACTGTCCAATGAACCGAGTACAGCCATGGCACCAATACAGTACACCAGCGTCCCCGTGATAAAACCAGTGGCGATACTGCCTTGGCTCCCACCGACTTTCCTCTCCAGCCAGTGCCCCAGATTGTTTAGACCTTTTTCAATCCCAATCCATTCACCTAGTACTGTTCCTAGCACAATACTGATAATCACGAGTAAAAAATTATCCGAACCCAGGCACATTTTAATGCCCAATACGAATACGGCCAGAGCAATTCCTTGCATGACGGTTTGTCGCATCGACTCCGGAATTCGCTTCAACATTCTGCCTAACAATGCCCCTAAGATGATTGCTCCGGCGTTGACCAATGTTCCCAGCAAGATCACTTGCGCTGTCCCCCTACAGATGCCTTGCCCTTACACAAACGCCGCTGCTATTTCCCGAACAGCGTTATGAAGCGCTTCTACATCTTTCTCTGAGTTGAAAATTCCAAAGCTGGCTCGAACCGCTCCACGTTGTTCGGTACCCGCAGTCTGATGACCCAGTGGCGTGCAATGAAAACCCGATCTGGTCGCAATCCCGTATTGTTGATCCAGGATAAACGACACCTCTGCTGCATCTACCTCTCCGATATTAAAAGCAACCACGCCTACACGTTCGGTCTCAAGCCCCGGTCCGTAGACATGTACTCCCTCGATTTGCTGCAACCCCATGATCGCTTGCTTCACCAGTTCCCATTCGTGCTGACGAATGTTGTCCACACCTTTTTCCATAACAAAATCAACGCCTGCTTGCAGCCCTGCCAAACCAACCGTATTGAGTGTCCCGCTTTCGTATCGGTCTGGACGAGTTGTTGGTTGATCGATCGCTTCAGACTGACTGCCTGTCCCCCCATGAATCAAGGGCTCGAGATCAATATGACTGCTCACGTACAAACCACCTGTACCTTGTGGACCATACAGCCCTTTGTGCCCAGGAAAAGCAAGCATATCAATATTCATTGCCTCTACATCGATAGGCAAAACACCCGCAGACTGAGAAGCATCTACCAAAAACGTAATTCCATGCTCTTTTGCCAGCTTTCCCAGTTCGGCTACAGGCAGGATGACACCTGTCAGATTGGAAGCATGACTCACAACGATTAACCGCGTCGCGGGCGTAATTGCCTTGGCAAAATCCTCTACATAGAATTGATGATCTTCTCTCGGCTCTACAAAAGTAGCTTCTACTTGGTTGTTTTTGCGCATGTACTCAATGGGACGTCTTACCGAATTATGCTCAACAGACGAAGAAATAACATGATCGCCTGCTTGTAAGAATCCTTTTATCGCCTGATTAAGCGCTTGAGTAGCATTGAGATAAAAAAAGAGGTTATTCGGGTTTTGAATCCCAAACAACCGCGACACTTGCACCCGTGTCCGAAACACAGCTTTACTCGCTTTCATCGCCAGTGCATGTCCACCTCGGCCAGGATTTGCAGCAAAATCCTCGATGACCTCTGCCATCATTTCTTTGACTGCTGGTGGCTTCGGCCATGTAGAAGCTGCGTTATCTAAATAGATGATCGCCATGACTACCTCCTGGACTTACTTCTCTATATTCAACATCTCGATGATTCGCTCCAAGTCTTCCTGTGAATAGAAGTCAATTTCGATCTTGCCGCGCTTCGATCCTTTTTTAATCTTGACCGCTGTTCCAAAACGACTGCGTAGCCGTTCCTCCATCTCGATCAAAACTGGCTCGTTTTTCGCTGGCTTTTTCTTTTTTGTTTCACGTGAAACATTGAGCTGCTTCACAAGCTCTTCCAATTGACGAACACTCAAGCCTTTTTCCACCACGTCATTTGCAAGCTGTTGTTGTACTTTCTTATCCGTTACCCCAAGCAAAGCTCGCGAATGTCCCATAGATAGTTCCGCTGCCGAGACCATTTTTCGGATCTTCTCTGGAAGTTGCAGCAAACGCAGCATGTTGGCTACATGCGGTCGACTCTTCCCTATCTTTTGTGCTAGTTGTTCTTGCGTATAATCATGGTGGGAAATCAGCTTGTCGTAAGCCTCGGCCTCTTCGAGAGGATTCAGATTTTCCCGTTGCAAATTCTCAATCAGGGCAATCTCCATTAATTGCTGATCGGTGTACGCCTTTACTACTACCGGAACCTCTTTTAACCCCGCTACCTTTGCAGCGCGCAATCGTCTTTCCCCAGCTACCAGCTCGTAACCTTTGATGCTTTTCCGAACAATTAACGGTTGGATGATCCCATGCTCTTTGATCGACTGTGCTAGTTCCTCGATAGCTGATTGCTCGAATTCTTTCCGGGGCTGATAAGGGTTAGGACGAATCTCATTGATGGAAACCTCTTTTACCTGTTCCCCTTCTTCGATGAGATTGGAAGTAATAAGCGCATTCAGCCCTTTTCCCAATCCTCTACTCATACCCCTACCACTTCCTTCGCCAAATCAGTATAGACTTCCGCTCCTCGTGAGCGTGGATCGTACGTAATGATGGCTTGTCCGTGTGACGGTGCTTCGCTCAAGCGAACATTTCGAGGAATAATTGTTTTGTATACTTTGTCCTGAAAATACTTTTTCACTTCTTCAATCACTTGCAAACCGAGATTCGTACGTGCATCGAGCATCGTCAGCACGACACCTTCGATGGCAAGCTGTGAATTCAAGTGTTTTTGGACCAAACGAATGGTGTTCAACAGTTGGCTTAATCCCTCTAGCGCATAGTACTCACACTGGATTGGGATTAAGACAGAATCAGATGCTGTCAAAGAATTAACAGTCAAGATCCCTAAGGATGGCGGGCAATCGATGATGACATAATCGTACTTGTCCTTGACTACTTCCAGCGCCTTTTTCAGACGAACCTCACGAGAAATCGTAGGAACCAACTCGATTTCCGCACCTGCCAATTGGATGGTGGCAGGAATGATCATTAATCCTTCAATTTCAGTTGGCAAAGTCGCATCGACAGGGTTGATATCATTGATCAGGACATCATAAATGCAGTACTTAACATCTGCCTTATTTACCCCGATCCCACTGGTTGCATTTCCTTGCGGATCAATATCAACCAGCAGCACCTTTTTCCCCAATGCGGCCAAACAAGCGCTTAGATTGACGGACGTAGTCGTTTTCCCGACGCCGCCTTTCTGGTTCGCAACCGCAATGATTTTTCCCAACTTCTCCACCTCTTTTTTGTCGTGTAGGAAAGCTTGTGGCTTGACCAGTACACTCTCCAGTACGTCTTTCAAAGTCATCTTCTGTATCCTCATCTAGTTAGTCATTCGAGTCTATTTACGATTTGCTCGTATTCTTGTAAAACGATGATCTTTTATACGATTTCCTTCGTTCGCTGCCATTTAGCAACCTTTACATAGCCTGTACATGATAAGACGAAAAAGTCTCTACAAAGTTATCCTCATTTATTATCGAGTAAACCTGCAAGTATGCACAAGTTGGTACTCTCCATGTTATCAGATTTGCAGCTTGGTCGTACGCTGTTTTTTTTAGACAGTGGGACAAAAAAGCCTTATTTTTGTCTCAAAAATGCAGATTATCCCAGATTGTTATGAAAGATGCTTATTTCTGGAAATTAAAAGCTACCGAAAGCCTCATTTTCCTATAAATAATCAACATTTGCCCAAAAAGAAAGGCGACCTTGTCGCCCTTTTTGTTACCATCATTTATTTCCCTGTATCCTTGTTTTTCGGAATACGAATGGTGAATTGATAGAATTCATCAAGGTCTTCTTCCGCTGTCTCTACAGGTAGGCCCGTCTGGATCACCATATCGATCGATTGTCGAACGGTATTAATCGCAATCCGCGTATCTCTTGAAAATGCTTTCCAACGAGGCTTCGCATCTTTTTCCGATTTCGGATTCTCAGCCAATTCTAGAAGCTGCTTCACGCGCACTTCCGTCTGTTTCACATTCCATTCCCGCTCCAAAATCTCCAGCAGGACTTTATTTTGTAATTCTGGATCTTTTAACGGAATCAAAGCTCTTGCATGACGCTCTGTTACTTGTCTGGACAATAATGCATCTTGAATTTCTTGCGGTAAATGGAGCAAGCGCAGTTTGTTTGCGATTGTCGATTGTCCTTTGCCCAAACGTTGAGCAAGACTCTCTTGCGTCAAATTATGCAAATCAATCAGCTTTTGATATGCGACTGCCTCTTCAATAGCTGTCAAACCTTCTCGTTGCAAATTCTCAATCAATGCGATAGAGGCTGTTTGCGAGTCATTAAACTCTTTGACAATCGCAGGAATCCTCTCCATGCCCAATTTTCTAGTTGCGCGCAAACGTCGTTCCCCAGCAATCAATTCATAACGACCATCGCGAACCCGCACGACAATCGGTTGAATGAGCCCATGAGTTCGTATCGTTTGACACAACTCATCAATTTTCTCGTCATCAAATACAGTACGAGGCTGATATGGATTCGGTACAATCTCCTCAACTGGTATTTGTTTGATTTCTTCATTATCTGTCTTGTCCGTCAAGCCAAAAATCCGAGAAAATGAATCTTTAACTGCCATAGAAAAATCCCCCACTTCTACCCGTTCCATCCGTGCTATTTTAAAGTCTTTGAAGAGGTGTTCAAAAAGTCATTTTTGATCACGAAGTAATCCTGAAAGATTGCGCAACAACGAAAGTGTTCACCTTGGAAATCCCAGTGCTCATGTAGCTCCTCTACATTCCGCTCCTCCTTCTTCAGCTTCTCGCCGCCTTCTTGGTGCTGAAAAGACAACTTTTTGAATACGTCCTAGAAACTGAAAAAGGTCCTGTCCAATCAACGACAGAATCTCCCTCGAAACATTTTGTATCCCTCGCCCATCCATTGTCCGGATATGACAGATTGAATATGTTCTTTGATTGTTGCTGCTAAGGAAAAATGGCATATTGGCGTCGTAAGTGAGTTCAGTCCTACTCTTTTTACATAGGTCCTCCTCTTACATCGTTAAAGACAGCATGCGTCTACTTTTAAAAAAGCTTCACAAGCCCTATCGTACATACTGCTTAACAGACTCTTCTTGCCCATCCGGTCGGTTTGTAAAATTGCCTTTGACCTAATCTTCTTTCCCTACACGCTTTCTTCAGGTTCATTTATATATATGTAATTCTGCAAGATTCGTCCAATTCCTGCTAACGAAAAACGTTTCACGTGAAACATCAATCATGATCTTCGACATAAAAATCGCGATCGTCACGGTGCTTTGGCCTCTCATCACTTCCGATACTCTCATCAGTAGGATGTGAAATCTTGGTGACAGAAAACAATCGAGGAAAAAGTCTATGAAAGTCTAATGTCAGGTACGAAAAAATCGCGGCAACGATCGCAGCGACATACATCCCTGCACTAAACATTAGACCAATGGCTGAAGCAACCCACATCCCTGCTGCTGTCGTCAAGCCTTTCACCGTACCATTGAATTTGATAATAGTTCCGGCTCCCAAAAATCCCACGCCCGTCACGACTTGTGCAGCTACCCTCCCAGGATCATGATTTACGCCACTCGAAGAAAAACCATATAAAAACTCCTATCGAAGTCTATTCATGGAGGAGCGACCGCGTTTTTGTGGAAAGTTTTACCGAGGTTATGCCAGATGCGGACGCTGAGGTACCTTGTTATGCGCTCCAAAAAGTTTAAACTTTCTTTCACGTTAAATGGAAGCTAGTCCAAAAAGACACGAACCAAAGCAAACGAGACTATACGTTCGAAAACCAGCACCTCTTTGCCTACTCACATCCTTTATAAATCTCTCTCGCTCCCATCCCATGATGGCACCTGCTAGAAAAGCAAGAAAGAGCTGAAGCAATATGGTCGGGAGTTCTGGCGAAAAAAAGGACGAAAGTACTGCTGCTTGCATAGTCTAATCACCCTCTCATACGATGTCATTCTTTCGAAGGAGCTAGTACTATGTATATGCCAAGTTGTAGACTCCATGATCCAAGAAGCTAACCTGAGAGACTACTTTCAAAACAAAAAAAGGCCGCAGCACGTGGCTACGACCCTCTCTTATGACTGACTCCTACACTAATGGCTTTTTCGCAGGAACTCCTGCCTTGCGCGGATAACTTTTCGGAGTCGCTTCTATTTTTTCCATGATGACGATGTTACGCTCTCCCGCTTCCTCTAGAAGCTGGAATGTCTCGACCTTTCTCGTCTTTCCACCAAGCGTCTTGATTGCCTTTTTCGCTTCTGCAAGCTCTGGAGTAATCTCCGCTCCCTTGAGAGCGACGAAGTGTCCTCCAACTTTGGCAAAAGGAAGGCAGAACTCCGATAACAGATTGAGTCTCGCAACAGCACGTGCCACTACGAGATCAAATTTCTCCCGATAAACCGCTTCTTGCCCACGATCCTCAGCACGCCCATGTACGGGATTCACGTTCTCCAGACCCAGCTCCTGTGCTACATGCTGCAAAAAACTCATACGCTTGTTCAGGGAATCAATGATCGTCATTTTCAGATGTGGGAAGCAAATTTTCAAAGGAATGCTCGGAAAGCCTGCGCCCCCACCGATATCTACAACTGATTGCACCTGGTCAAATGGGAAGTAAAAAGCTGGCGTAATCGAATCATAAAAATGCTTGTTGTACACTTGCCCCTCTTCGGTAATTCCCGTTAGATTCATTTTCTCATTCCATTCGACTAGCAGGCGGAAAAAATGATCAAACTGATCCTTTTGACGATCCGTCAAAGAAATCCCCTGGGCTGCAAGTACCTCGGCAAACTGTTCTTTCGTCATAGCTTTTCTCCTTACTCGGCTACTCCCACGCGTTTGTACTCCAAATATACCATCAACACGGAAATGTCTGCTGGAGTAACTCCTGCGATACGAGCCGCCTGCCCGATATTCAACGGACGAATTTTGGTCATATTGTCGCGGGATTCCTTGGACAAACCGGAGATTTGGTGGTAGTCAATATCCGTTGGGATGCGGCGCTCCTCCATTTTTTTCATCCGCTCTACTTGTTGCAATGACTTTTTGATGTAGCCATCGTATTTAATCTGGATTTCAACCTGTTCGGTCACATCCTCTGGCAGTGCTTCTGGTGCAGGGACCATTTGAGCAATGTGGCTGTAGTTGATTTCCGGACGACGCAGCAGTTGAGCCAGCTCGATGACATCTGTCAGTTCAGGAGAGCCTGCGTTGCGCAAAACCTCTTGGACATGTGCCATTTCAGGACGTACGCGTGTGTTTGCCACACGTTCTTTTTCTTGCTCGATCAGCTCGCGTTTTTGATTAAATCGATTGTAGCGCTCTTCGCTAATCAGACCAATTTCATGGCCGATATCCGTCAGGCGCAAGTCCGCATTGTCATGACGCAGCAGCAACCGATATTCTGCACGAGAAGTAAGCAAACGATAAGGCTCATGCGTTCCTTTAGTAACAAGGTCGTCAATCAAGACACCGATGTACGCCTCTTCTCGTCCCAAAATAACGGGTGGTTTCCCTTGGACGCGGCGTGCTGCGTTAATTCCTGCCATGAGACCTTGACCCGCAGCTTCCTCATAACCAGAGGTACCATTGATTTGTCCTGCTGTGAACAAGCCCGGCAAGGTTTTGGTTTCCAAAGAAGGCC
Source organism: Brevibacillus sp. MS2.2 (assembly GCF_013284345.1). Classification (NCBI taxonomy): domain Bacteria; kingdom Bacillati; phylum Bacillota; class Bacilli; order Caryophanales; family Paenibacillaceae; genus Brevibacillus; species Brevibacillus sp. MS2.2. Next base: position 14,586 of record NZ_JABSUZ010000021.1, on the reverse strand, counting down.
AGAGCTGCGTCGGCACGATCGAATCATACTCAATCGCATAGCCAGGGCGCATCATTTTGACTTCTTCCATTCCAGCCATGGAGCGCAGCATGGAAAGCTGAACATCCTCCGGCAAGCTGGTCGACAAGCCTTGTACATACATTTCTTCGGTATTGCGTCCTTCTGGCTCCAAGAAAATTTGGTGACGCGGCTTATCATTAAAACGAACTACCTTATCTTCAATCGAAGGGCAATAACGCGGGCCCGTTCCTTCGATCATTCCCGAATACATAGGTGCACGATGCAGATTGCTATTGATGAGTCCATGCGTTTCTTCATTTGTATAGGTCAGCCAGCAAGGAAGCTGGTCCATAATAAATTCCGTTGTTTCATAAGAAAAAGCACGCGGTACCGGATCACCAGGCTGAATCTCCATTTTGGAGAAATCCACGCTGCTGCTATGAACACGTGGAGGCGTCCCTGTCTTGAAGCGTGTCATTTCAAAACCGAGTTCCTTCAAATGATGTGCCAGACGAATGGACGGGCGCATGTTGTTCGGTCCACTTTCGTATTGGAGATCTCCGAGGATGATCTTTCCGCGCAAATAGGTTCCGGTCGTCAATACAACGGATTTAGCCATGTATCGCGCACCAGTTTGCGTAATAACCCCTTCACAGACCCCATCGTTTACGATCAGCTCTTCCACCATCGCTTGACGCAGGATCAAATTCGGAGTATTTTCAATCGTTTTCTTCATTTCATGCTGATACGCAAATTTGTCTGCTTGTGCGCGTAAAGCATGAACAGCAGGTCCTTTACCTGTATTCAGCATACGCATCTGGATATGAGTTTTATCGGTATTGCGTCCCATTTCTCCACCGAGCGCGTCCAATTCGCGTACGACGTGGCCTTTTGCCGGACCACCTACGGAAGGATTACATGGCATGTACGCCACAGCATCCAGGTTGATCGTCAACAGTAATGTACTGCAGCCCATACGTGCAGCCGCCAAAGCCGCTTCCGCACCGGCATGACCCGCACCAATGACAATGACGTCAAACGAGCCAGCTTCATATGCAGGTACAACGTTCATTTTTTGTCCTCCTAATCACTTACCCAGACAGAACTGGGAGAAAATCTGGTCAATCAAATCTTCGCCGACGCTTTCTCCGATGACTTCTCCAAGCAGCTCCCACGACTTTTTAATGTCGATCTGAATCATGTCTACTGGCATTAAATCATCGATTCCACCAAGCGCTTCATCTATGGCTCGTTCTGCCTGACGAAGCAGTTGAATATGTCTCGCGTTACTCACGTAGGTCAGGTCATCCTGCTGCACACGGCCACTGAAGAAAATCTCCCCAATAGCCTGCTCCAGAAGATCGATCCCCGTTTCCTCACGCGCAGACGTCATAATCAACGGCTGCTGAGGGAAATGACGCTTGATCTCTTCCAAATCCACTTTTTGCGGCAAGTCGAATTTATTAACAATCACAATCACATGAAACCCTTTTGCCGCCTCAAAAATCGCATAATCATCAGCGGAGAGAGGCTCATTGTAATTGATCACGAGCAACACGAGGTCAGCCTTTTGCAGCAGCTGTCTGGACTTCTCTACCCCGATTTTCTCCACGATGTCCTCTGTATCGCGAATTCCTGCGGTATCGATGAGTCGCAAAGGAACCCCGCGCACATTGACATACTCTTCGATGACATCGCGTGTCGTTCCCGCAACGTCAGTCACAATCGCCTTTTCCTCTTGGACCAGACTATTTAGTAGAGAGGATTTCCCTACATTCGGACGTCCAATAATCGCGGTCGACAAGCCTTCACGCAAAATTTTCCCTTGCTGTGCGGTCTGCAACAGTCGTTGGATTTCACCTTTAACCTCCAGGCACTTTCCTCGCAAGAAATTTTGTGTAAACTCCTCAACGTCATGCTCTGGATAGTCCAATGTTACTTCTATATGGGCCATCGCTTCAATCAAGTTTTGTCGTAACTGCCGAATGAGCCTGGACAGCTTCCCTTCTACTTGATTCAATGCGACCTTCATCGCTCTGTCTGTTTTCGCCCGGATCAAATCAATGACGGCCTCGGCTTGAGACAAATCGACACGTCCGTTTAAGAACGCACGCTTTGTGAACTCACCTGGCTCCGCCAATCTTGCTCCATTATCCAAGATTAACTCCAGAACCTTTTCAACGGAAACGATTCCTCCGTGACAGTTTACCTCAACTACATCCTCCCTCGTAAAAGTACGGGGAGCCTTCATTACGGAAACCAGTACCTCTTCCACTCGTTCACCTGTGTTTGGCTCATACAAGTGCCCATAATGGATCGTATGGCTATCCACAGTGGACAACCGCTGCTTTCCTTTATATATCTTATCCACAACTTCGATCGCTTCCGTACCGCTTACTCGGATCACGGCAATACCGCCTTCACCCATCGGTGTAGCGACCGCCGCTATTGTATCGAATTTCATGCTGTTCACCTCAAGCTTTCCACTCTTACAAGTCAGCCACTAACTTACTAGCATAACAGATCGTCTAGAAAAATTCCAAAAGAAAGTGCAGCCAATCCGTCTGACTAAACACCTAATAGGAAAAAGCAACCCTATCTCCAAGGTTGCTGTCCATTTTGGTTATCCACAGTATAATCATTTTCGCAAATCCTCAACCATTTGGTCAATTATCCACAGTGGACAACTTTTTGAAGAGATTGTTCAAAATGTCGTCGCTTGCTCACTTGAATTCAGGCAAAAAAAAGAAGCCTAGCGAGAGGCTTCTTTCGGTGCAATCACGATATAACGATTTGGCTCGTCTCCTTCACTGAAGGTAACCACATCTGCTCTCTTTTGTAAAAAGGCGTGGATTACTTTCCGTTCCGCAGCAGACATTGGTTCCAGACGTACATCCCGTTTGGTCGATAACGCTTTTTTCGCCACCCGATCTGCGAGCTGCTCCAATGTTTCCTTGCGACGAAGCCTGTAATTTTCGGCATCCAGAGTGATACGTACATGTTTGTCCGCATGACGGTTCGCTACGACGTTTACGAGATACTGTAATGAATCAAGAGTTTGTCCCCTGCGGCCAATAATGATTCCCAGATTGGTTCCCTGGATGTCAAACAGCATGCCCTCTTCATTTGTACGCGTCTCCACTTTGGCATTCACCTTCATGTTCGACAAAACGTCTTGAAGAAAGTCACGTCCCTGTGCAACCGGATCAAAGTGAAATTCTACTTGCACTTTAGCGTCCTTTGCCCCAATCAGTCCAAACAATCCTCTGCTTGGTTCCTCTAGAACTTGGATCGTTGCCCGCTCACGCGGCACTCCCAATTCCAGCAAAGCTTTTTGCACAGCATCGTCGATCGTTTTTGCCGTAGCTACCACCTTTTTCACTTGGAGGCTCCCCCCTTAGGAGTAGGCATATTACCTTTATCACGATACAGGAAGTAAGTTTGTACAATAGTAAACAGGTTACCGTATACCCAGTACAGAGACAGCGCTGATGGCAATGTAACGGCAATCGCCAAAATCATCAGCGGCATCATGATGATCATCATTTGCATTTGTGGATTTCCTTGTGTTGCCTGACCCATCATCTTGGATTGCAGGTACGTCGTAATCGCAGCAATGATTGGCAAGATGTAGTACGGGTCCTTTTGTCCCAACGTCAGCCACAAGAACGTTTGCGAGTTAATCTCGGTCGTACGAATGATCGCATGGTAGAACGCGATCAAAATCGGCATTTGTACCAACATTGGCAAGCATCCAGCCAACGGATTGACACCGCTCTTCTGGAACAAAGCCATCGTTTCCGCTTGCGCTTTTTGTGGATCATTTTTGTACTTGTCACGGATCTTTTGCATCTCCGGTTGAATCTCTTGCATTTTCTTGGAGCTCTTGATTTGCTTGACCATCAATGGAAGCACAATGATTCGAATGATGATCGTTGCAATCAGGATACCCAGACCATAGTTGTTTCCGAGTATCAATGCGCTCTCTTTAATTAGCCAGGACAGTGGATAGACAAAATACTTGTCCCAAATGCCGGTTGCGTCAGGGCCAATTGGTGCAGCAGCTTGGGGGTTACAGCCCGACAAAACTAGAACCAGCATAGTCAGCATAAGAATGCTGAGTGTACGTCTACTCAAGGGTGATCCTCCTTTTCCCCGCTTCAATTGAGGTAATCTTATTTGTGCTGATCCGGGACTGGATCATACCCGCCCGGGTGGAACGGATGGCATTTCAAGATGCGGCGAAGGGCCAACCATCCTCCCCTCCACGCTCCAAATCGACGAATCGACTCGATTGCATAGTGAGAGCAGGTGGGCGCGAATCTGCATGAAGGTGGTTTATACGGAGAAATCATCAGTTGGTATCCCCGAATCAACCAAACCATGATCTTCACCATCATCGTTTCACCCTCTTTTTCCATCTCTTTTTCCATTATGTACGGGTGCCTGTTTGATCACTTTGGCTCGCTTCATCACATGTAACAGAGATTGCTCAATGGCTTCAAGCGTCATCGCTTCCACACCCGGACGGGCGATGATGACGAGATCGAGACCGACTGGAATATCAGACTCCATTCGAGCTACTGCTTCGCGTATAAGCCGCTTGACTCTATTGCGGACAACAGCATTGCCAATTTTTTTACTGACGGAAATTCCAGCGCGAAAAGCCGCTTGTCCCTCTTGCTTTGCTGAATACAAGACAAACTGCTTATTAGCAGCAGAACTTCCTCGTTGAAACACAGCTTGGAATTGCTCATTTTTTTTGAGCCGGTGTGAACGATGCAAGGTAAACAACCCCTAACATCACAATTATAGTAGAAAACGTACACAGCATCTACCAGTATATCCTTGTTTCGTCCACTTTTTTCCCTAAGTATACTCGGTTTAGAACAAAATCAAAAATTCAGTGGAAAAAATGCATGCGATTATCCGAGCTCCGCGATGATTTCTGCACTGACATAGCGCAGGTCAGAGAGCAATTGCTCATCCGCTTGGAAAAAGCCCAATTTGGGAAGAGACAAGGAAAGCTTGGCAGGCAGATCTGCCCAATGATTCTCCAGCCATTCATCAGAATCCACGCTATGATATAACCAGATCGCCTCTGAAAATAATAAAAACCCGGCCATATCAAGCTGATTTCTCTCCTGCAATCTCTGAACCTTCCTCTTTACTAACCAATCATTTTCAGTCGCCAGAGCAAACTCGATCCCCTCATTTATTGACCGTAGGTGAGCCCGATAGTCCGTCAATAGCATGAGCGCATCCTGTACATCTTGATTACGCAAGTATGTCTCCTGAAAAAAGCCACCCATACCATCTGAACGTCTTGCTGTCTGAACCAACTGATACAACTGTGCATCACTCAATGAATGTCCCTGGAAGACAGCACTCATTTGCAGCGCCCCGATCCATCCTGCCCAAGCAGCCAAATAAGCGGAGTAAGGAAAGCCTTCCATTAAGGCAGCCTGCGCCTCTTCGTGGAACGAATCTACCTCCGCTTTTGCCTGTGCAAACATTTTCGCTTTTCCAGCCGGGGAATCCATATAGACGCACATGTTGTTCATCCAGGAAGTGAAACGATCCCCTGGGTCCAGCACAACCTTCGCTTCCTTTAAGTAACGCCATGCCCACGGATTCTCGTATACTTCTTCATCTGTAGGAGCAGATTGGACCTGCAACTGTATCACATGCCCTTTAAACAGACGATTTTCGCAGGAAGGATCACCTTCTCCCTCCACAAAGATGTGTAAATCGAGGTCGCTATATGCGTCCGCTTCTCCCCTCCCGACAGATCCACCAGCATAGGCACATACCAGGCTGGCGAGAGGCCATTCATCCAGAAACTCGCGCGCCAACGATACAAAAAAGTCGGTGAAGTCCTTGCTTTGTTTCATCGCCCTCCTCCTGTCTCTTCAATAAAATAGTAGGATTTTCGGTAGCTAGGTAACGATTACCCCTCAAAAGGTTCCCACATCAGAGAAAGCCTTCCTCTTCTTATAAGAACAAAGAATTTTCAGACACATGTAGACAAACAAAAAGGCCACTGAAAGTGTGGCCTAAGCGGAAAGAACTTTTCTACCTCTTTGACGACGAGCAGCCAAAATTTTACGGCCATTTTTTGTGCTCATGCGCTTACGGAATCCATGATCCTTTTTGCGCTTGCGGTTGTTAGGATTGAAAGATGGTTTCATTACGTATACACCTCCGTCTTGCAAAGACATTCTTTTGCATTATAAGAACATATGCCTAAAAAGTCAAGTGACAGTGGAAATTCATTACCAAGGCAAATATCCCCATAAAACTATTTCCCAGACCTGTGGATATCATTTTATCCACAAAAACAGGTTTCGACAAGTTTATCTACAGCTTGTACACAAAATATAGGGATGTGAATATGTGGTAAGTACCAGAAGTTGTGTTTGTGGATAAGTATGAAAAAACCATTGATACCATGCCTTATATCTGTTATTATGTTTTTGTTTTGAAGCGTGAATAACTCCGATACGTAAATCGGTTTTTCCACAGGGTGTGGATAAGTTTGTGGACAGATTCTTTCCTATGTGTATGTCGTTACTCACAGGATTGAGGATAACCGTCTGCTTTTTTTCACTTCTACGAGCGGAATCCCTATATTTCGACTTTTTTTATCCACAGTCGCTCCAAAAGGCTGTGTTGACAATTGAGTCACAACATAGCAGGTTTTTGCACTTTTTCTCGATCATTATGGATCGGTGTTTCATCAATTTTTCGGATGGTCCAGAGGGAGGGATTCTGGTTGGATGCAGCGATTAGCGAACTATGGCGCAAAGTACTCGCCAAGATAGAAAAATCGCTAAGCAAACCCAGTTTTGATACCTGGCTGAAGGCGACAAAGGCAACTACATTAGAAGAGGATGCACTGATCGTCGTCGCACCAAACGACTTTGCTCGTGATTGGCTAGAAACCAGGTACGCACAACTGATTACCGATACACTATATGAAGTGACGGGTATCAATATGAAAGTAAAGTTCGTCGCGATGCAAAATCCTGATGCGGCTTTTGCGGACGAACAACCTGCCCCACGGGTGAAAATGAGCGAACCGCCAACAGTCGCGGACGACCAGCCACCCAGTATCTTAAATCCCAAATACACCTTTGACACGTTTGTCATCGGCTCAGGGAATCGATTCGCTCACGCCGCATCGCTTGCGGTTGCTGAAGCTCCTGCAAAAGCTTACAATCCCCTCTTCATTTACGGAGGAGTCGGACTTGGCAAAACCCACTTAATGCATGCAATTGGCCATTATGTCATTCAACACAACCCATCGGCGAAAGTGGTCTATTTGTCGTCTGAGAAATTTACCAATGAATTCATCAACTCTATTCGTGACAACAAAGCCGTCGAATTCCGCAATAAATACCGGAGTGTTGACGTTCTTTTAATTGATGACATTCAGTTTTTGGCAGGCAAGGAATCGACACAAGAAGAGTTTTTCCATACGTTCAATGCCTTGCATGAAGAAAGCAAACAAATCATCATCTCCTCCGATCGACCTCCTAAGGAGATCCCGACACTGGAGGATCGCCTCCGCTCACGCTTCGAATGGGGACTGATTACTGATATTCAGCCGCCAGACCTCGAAACGCGGATTGCGATTTTGCGCAAAAAGGCGAAAGCAGAAAATCTCGATATCCCTAATGAGGTAATGGCGTACATCGCCAACCAGATCGACAGCAACATCCGCGAGCTGGAAGGCGCACTGATTCGTGTCGTTGCTTACTCCTCCTTGATTAATCGCGATATCGACACGCAGTTGGCAGCGGAAGCACTGAAAGACATCATTCCTTCCTCCCGCCCACGCGTGATTACTATTATGGACATCCAACGAACGGTCGGAGAAGCGTTCAGCCTGAAACTAGAGGATTTCAAGGCGAAAAAACGGACAAAAACCGTCGCTTTCCCACGTCAGATTGCGATGTATCTCTCCAGAGAGCTGACGGATGCCTCCTTGCCGAAGATCGGTGATGAATTTGGCGGCCGTGACCATACGACAGTCATCCATGCCCATGAGAAAATCTCTCGTGCGCTGGCAAATGACCCTCATATGCAAACAACCATTCAATCGCTCATTGAAAAGTTAAAAGCAAACCATTAAACCTGTGCATAACGCAAAAAGCCTATACACAACTTACCCACATGTGTATAGGCTCTCTTTTACGTAATGGACCCACATATCCACAAATCCACAGGCCCTATTACTACTTCTGTTAAAAAGATTTATCCTAATAAGTTATGATAAAGGCGCAGCCATTATGCAGATTCCAAACAAAAATAATGGCGCCGGAGAGGGAGGCTCACGTCGATGCATATTACCGTTCAGCGTGAAAAGCTGTCGAATGCCGTATCGCATGTTAGCAAAGCAGTTTCTAGCAGAACTACGATTCCAATTTTGACCGGGATTAAAATCAAAACCGACGATGAAGGTTTGACACTGACAGCAAGCGATTCTGATGTGTCTATTGAAGTTCAAATCCCGCTAGAAGAAGCCGGAGAATGGGGAGTAACCGTACATCAACCTGGTAGCATTGTATTAACTGCACGTATTTTCAGCGAAATCGTACGCAAGCTGCCAAGCAATGAAATTGACATTCAAGTTGATGATCGTCTCGTAACCAAAATTCGTTCCGGACAAGCTGAGTTCACCATTAACGGAATGGATGCCAACGAATATCCACAACTGCCGCATCTGGAAGAAGATAAAGTCTTCAGTGTTCCCTGTGATTTACTGAAGGCAATGATTCGCCAGACTGTTTTTGGTGTTTCCACTTCCGAAATGCGTCCGATCTTGACCGGTTTGATGTGGTCGCTTGATCAAGGCAAATTGCGTTTTGTAGCAACCGACAGCCATCGCTTGGCTAGCCGTACCGCAATGGTCGAATGCCCAGAGGATCTTTCTTTCCATAACGTGGTTGTTCCGGGTAAAAGCTGCAATGAATTGGTAAAAATATTAGATGACGACCAAAACCTCGCGGATATCGTTGTTGCGGACAATCAAATTTTGGTGAAGTCCAAGCATATCCTGTTCTATTCCCGTCTCTTGGAAGGAACCTATCCGGACACGACCAGAATTATTCCACAAGGAAGCAAAACGGAGATCACCGTTAGCACCAAGGAGTTTTTGCAATCCATCGAGCGTGCTTCTCTGCTCAGCCGCGAAGGCAAATCGAACGTAGTCAAGCTCGTTACGATGCCTGATGGAACCGTCGAAATTACGTCCAATGCACCTGAGATCGGGAAAGTAACGGACATTTTGATGCCAAAAGCAATGAATGGCGAAGAATTGAAAATCTCCTTCAACGCCAAATACATGATCGATGCGCTGCGAGCAATTGATAGCGCGGAAATCAAAGCGAGCTTTAGCGGCCCGATGAGTCCATTTGTGATTCGTCCGACCGATCATGACTGGATGCTCCATTTGATTTTACCGGTTCGTACGTACTAATTTGTTTTTACGTAAAAGAAAGGAGCCAAGCCATGCGTGAGGTTTCCATTAGCACAGACTATATTGCTCTCGGCCAATTTTTGAAGCTGGCTGAAATTATTGACACGGGGGGAATGGCCAAAGCTTTTTTGGCTGAGGTTCCGATCCAGATCAATGGAGAGCTGGACAACAGACGTGGACGCAAGCTATATCCTGGCGATGAAGTGGCGATTGAAGGCTATGGTCGCTATCAAGTGGTACGCCCCTGAGAGGAGAGCGTGATTCTTGTTTCTCAAGAACCTGTCGCTAACCAATTATCGCAACTACGAAACGATGTCTCTGTCGTTTGACGGTCCCATCCAGTTGTTTATTGGCAACAACGCTCAAGGGAAAACGAATGCTCTCGAATCGATCTATGTTTTGGCACTCGCCAAATCCCACCGAACGCCCCGCGACAAGGAGCTTATTTCCTGGGATGCCGATTATGCCACGATCCGTAGCGATGTTCTTCGTCGCTACGGTTCTGTTCGTTTAGAGCTGCAGTTGACAACCAAGGGAAAGCGGGCCAAAATCAACGGAATGGAACAGCAGAAGCTGAGCGCTTATGTGGGGGCATTGAATGTCGTCATGTTTGCACCCGAGGATCTTTCCATTGTCAAAGGCGCACCTGCCCAGCGCAGACGCTTCATCGATATGGAAATCGGTCAGGTTTCACCTACGTATCTTTATTATTTGAGCAATTACAACAAAGTGCTGGCCCAGCGAAATCAGCTTTTAAAGGATTTGGCCATGAAAAAAAGTAACTCGCTGGAAATGCTGGCAATTTGGAATACCCAATTAGCCGATTTAGCGGTAAAATTGTTACGTAAGCGTTTTGAGTTCATTCGGAAGCTGGAGACGTGGGCACAGGAAATCCACACCGGCATTACCGATGGCAGGGAAAGACTTTCTTTGCATTACGTTAACTCATCTCCCGTTACAGAAGAGATGACGATAGATCAGGCTGTAGATAAAATGCTTGCTGCCTACGAAGAGGTTCGCGACCGGGAAATCATGCGGGGGAGCACCCTAATTGGGCCACACCGTGATGATTTTTCACTTAAAGTGAACAACATGGATGTGCAAACGTATGGTTCCCAGGGACAGCAACGCACCAGTGCGCTGTCCATTAAATTAGCCGAAATTGAGCTGATTAAAGAAGAAGTGGGAGAATACCCCGTTCTGTTGTTGGATGATGTCTTGTCAGAGTTGGATGAACATCGGCAAACATTGCTGCTCGAAACCATCCAGGATCGAGTGCAGACGTTTGTAAGTACCACAGGTGTGGAAGGCTTAAAGCATCAGGTTCTCCAGCAAGCCTCTCGTTTTTACGTGAGGGAAGGGAAAATCTCCGGAGAAAGGTAGGGGGTACAGGGATGTTTATTCACATTGGTGGAGATACTGTGGTGAGCACGAAGGAAGTCATTTCCATTCTCGATCATCAGACTGTGAAATCCTCAAAAATCAATAAAGCGTTCTTGCTTGAAAAAAGTAAGACAGTTGTTGATCATAGTGAGGAAGAAACGAAGTCTTATGTAATCACCCAGAACGCCATTTACTGTTCACCTATTTCTTCTCTGACGCTGAAGCGACGCGCTCAGTTCGTGGACAGCTTGGATCAGTTTCCCTTTGTACAAGCTGAAGTGGAGGAGTTGACAGAGTAGTGGATCAAGTGACGACGAAAGATACAAACTACGATGCGAGTCAGATTCAGGTACTGGAAGGGTTAGAGGCAGTTCGGAAACGTCCCGGCATGTACATCGGGTCGACCAGCAGCCGAGGTTTGCATCACCTGGTATGGGAGATTGTCGACAATGCCATTGACGAGGCGCTGGCCGGTTATTGCGACGAGATCTTGGTGGTCATTCATCCAGACAACTCCGTATCTGTAACCGATAACGGTCGAGGAATCCCGACTGGCATTCATGAAAAGACCGGGAAATCCACAGTTGAAACCGTTTTGACTGTATTGCACGCCGGTGGTAAATTCGGCGGCGGCGGATACAAAGTGTCCGGCGGTCTTCATGGGGTAGGTAGCTCGGTAGTGAACGCGCTATCCGAATGGATGGAAGTCGAGGTTAAACAAAATAATCAGGTATACTACATGCGCTTTACTGTAGGCGCACCGAATGCCGATCTTGCTGTCGTAGGCGAGACCGATGAAACGGGAACAAAAGTAACCTTCAAGCCCGACCCGACTATTTTTACCGAAACAACCGTATTTGAGTACGATATTTTGCAAAAACGTATTCGCGAGCTGGCGTTCCTGAACAAAGGATTGCGTATCACGCTCAAAGATACACGTCCAGATCAGCAGAAGGAAGAGTCCTTCTACTACGAGGGCGGTATCATCCAGTTCGTAGAACACTTGAATAAAAACCGGGAAGCCCTGCATGATGATGTGATTTATTGCGAAGGGGAAAAAGAAGGTCTTGTCGTGGAGGTTGCCCTTCAGTACAACGACAGCTATGTGAGCAACATTTACTCTTTTGCCAATAACATCAACACGCATGAGGGTGGTACTCACGAAACCGGATTTAAAACCGCTCTTACACGTGTTATCAACGACTACAGCCGCAAGTTTAACTTCCTGAAGGAAAAGGATCCGAATCTTTCCGGGGACGATGTGCGTGAAGGCATTACCGCGATTATCTCCGTAAAAATTCAAGAGCCTCAGTTTGAAGGACAAACAAAAACGAAGCTGGGCAACTCGGAAGCGCGTAGCATTACCGAGTCTGTCTTCGGTGACCGTTTTAACACCTTCATGGAAGAAAACCCGGGTGTAGCCAAAAAAGTTGTGGAAAAAGCGCTCATGGCATCTCGTGCCCGTGAGGCAGCTCGTAAAGCACGTGAAATGACTCGCCGCAAGAGCGCGCTGGAAGTAAGTGCTTTGCCGGGTAAACTGGCGGACTGCTCTTCCAAGGACGCATCTGAATCTGAACTGTTCATTGTAGAGGGTGACTCTGCGGGCGGTTCTGCGAAGATGGGACGCGATCGTCATTTCCAAGCTATTCTTCCTCTTCGCGGGAAGGTATTGAACGTAGAAAAAGCACGTCTGGACAAAATTCTCGGCAACAACGAGATCCGTGCCATTATTACGGCTTTGGGAACAGGTGTTGGTGAAGACTTTGATATTTCAAAAGCACGCTACCACAAAGTCGTCATTATGACGGACGCCGACGTCGACGGATCACATATTCGTACGCTTCTGCTGACGTTCTTCTTCCGTTACATGAAACAGTTGATTGAAGCGGGGTATATTTATATTGCGCAGCCGCCTCTCTACAGCATCAAGCAAGGGAAGACGTTGCATTATGCTTATACCGACAAGCAGCGTGATGAGGTGCTCGCTACCTTGAAGGCTCAACCGAAACCTAACGTCCAACGCTATAAAGGACTAGGTGAGATGAACGCGGATCAATTGTGGGAGACTACGATGGACCCAGAAGTCCGTACGTTGCTTCAGGTTGATCTCGAGGATGCTATGGATGCCGATATGGTGTTTGAGACACTGATGGGTGACGAAGTAGAGCCTCGCAGGGAGTTTATTGAACAATACGCGGCAAACGTACGCGATCTTGATATTTAAATTTGGAACGAAGAAAAAGCTTGTCCTCTACCGGGCAAGCTTTTTCTTAATGAAATTCTGAAAACACATTTGAAATATACGATGAACATGACTTATAATAGATTGTGCTTTTGTTAAACTCGAATTTTACAAAAAAGTTCACCCACGCAATAAAAAAAATCAAATTTTCTATTGCAATGAATTTGAAAGTGTGATAGATTAAAGTTCCGGAAGTAATCACGGGCCTATAGCTCAGTTGGTTAGAGCGCACGCCTGATAAGCGTGAGGTCGGCTGTTCGAGTCAGCCTAGGCCCACCACCTACATAGCTGATGTGACAACCGAGTCATGAAAGCGCTAGAATGGGGCTGTAGCTCAGTTGGGAGAGCGCCTGCCTTGCAAGCAGGAGGTCATCGGTTCGATCCCGTTCAGCTCCACCATTCTAAAATATGATTATTCCTCGGTAGCTCAGTTGGTAGAGCAATCGGCTGTTAACCGATCGGTCGGCGGTTCGAGTCCGTCCCGAGGAGCCATTGAAACGGCCCGTTGGTGAAGCGGTTTAACACAGCAGCCTTTCACGCTGTCATACAGGGGTTCGAATCCCCTACGGGTCACCTAGCAAAACACCCTGCAATCGCAGGGGTCCTGGAGGCTTAGCTCAGCTGGGAGAGCATCTGCCTTACAAGCAGAGGGTCGGCGGTTCGATCCCGTCAGCCTCCACCACTTTTAACAACTGAATGTTTTACATGGAGCTGTGGTGAAGTTGGAGTTCACGCCGGTCTGTCACACCGGAGGTCGCGGGTTCGAGTCCCGTCAGCTCCGCCATTTTTCTCAAGCGATGGCGAAACAATTACGCTTGAGGCTCGGTAGCTCAGTCGGTAGAGCAGAGGACTGAAAATCCTCGTGTCGGCGGTTCGATTCCGTCCCGAGCCACCATTTATACAAAACACGCCGGTATAGCTCAATTGGTAGAGCACCTGACTTGTAATCAGGGGGTTGTGGGTTCAAGTCCTATTGCCGGCACCACTTTTTCTTTGAAAGTTGAATAAGGTTTACTTTTGAAGGACAAGCTTGGGGAGATAGTGAAGTGGCTAAACACGGCAGACTGTAAATCTGCTCCCTCCGGGTTCGGCGGTTCGAATCCGTCTCTCCCCACCATCTTTACTTCATGGCTATTGGGGTATAGCCAAGCGGTAAGGCAACGGACTTTGACTCCGTCATTCCTAGGTTCAAATCCTAGTACCCCAGCCATTTTTCGAGAGCCATTAGCTCAGTTGGTAGAGCATCTGACTTTTAATCAGAGGGTCGAAGGTTCGAGTCCTTCATGGCTCACCAGTTTTTAAAAACGAGAGATTGAATTTTAAATGCGGTCGTGGCGGAATTGGCAGACGCGCTAGATTCAGGTTCTAGTGGTGGCAACACCGTGGAGGTTCAAGTCCTCTCGACCGCACCAAAAAAATTTCATTTGAACATGCGGACGTAGCTCAATTGGTAGAGCGTCGCCTTGCCAAGGCGAAG
>NZ_JABSUZ010000020.1:0-101545 GCF_013284345.1 Brevibacillus sp. MS2.2 | reverse complement strand
TAGCTTAAGTAATATCCTTAAAATTCGAAATGAGGTGTAGTTATGTCAAAAATCAGCAAGGTTGTATTAGCAAGTACCCTAGCACTCACTGGAATTGTTGGACTGTTCCCGGTTAATATTTCCAAGGCAAATGTTGCAGATTCTCAAGCAGAGGTTGCTAGTATCACTCCTCAACAAACTTATGCCGATGCGAAAAAAGGGCAGTCAGCCAAAAGTAGTAATATTAACGGTGCTGGGCAATATGGCCGTATCAATCTTACTATAGAAAACAATGTAACTTCCGCTACCGCTCGTGTCATGAAAGTGGTTAGCTGGGGATTTGATCAAGAAGTCGCTTCGGTTAGTATTAATTACGAGGATTCCTATAATGGTATTAGAAGCGCAACAAAAGATGTTTGGTTAGAGTCGGGTACGCTCTATTACATCGAGCTAAATGTCTCTCAAAACCAAAATGCAAGTGCTGGACTCAGCAATTATACTTGGTAATCTCGATAGACTACTTTTAGCTATGTAGGATATGTCATTGTAAAAGATACAGATAAAAAAAGTCTGTTAGTCATAGAAAATGATGAAACGAAGTCGAATGACAGTACAAACTACGAAGCAGAGTGGCACTTCCCAAAGAATGATAGCAAGTCAGATAAAACGACCATTACTCCGTAAACAAAGAGTGATGGTCGTTTTGTTATCTTCAACGATTCCTGTCGGAAATTCCACAATATGATATAATCTTCCAAAATAAAGGGCTTTACCAAACATGCGGAGGAACAAGATGGAGCAAAAGAAATATACGGACATCATACGTCTCGGCCATCAAACGACAGAAGGTGTATTCAAGGAAGGCGATTCCATTATCATTCAAGAAAAGCTTGACGGAGCGAATGCAAGCTTTCGATACGATGAAGAAACAAACTGCATCCGGGCATTCTCTCGAAATATGGAATTGCATGAGGAAGAGAATCTGCACGGCTTTTTCCAATGGACACAACAGCTCCCGAAAGAGGAAATCGTGGCGGGCATGGTTTACTTCGGAGAGTGGTTGAATCCGCATAAAATCAAATATCCTCAGTATGAAAAGCAGTTCATTATATTTGATATGTACGATACCGCTGCCTGCGAATATGTGGATTTCCCTATCGTGGAAAGGGAAGCGCAGCGGCTTGGCTTGCATCTCGTGCCGGTCTTTTATCGGGGGGAATACCAAGGGGAAGAGCATCTCAAATCGTTTGTCGGCAAAACAGCGCTAGGTGGCAAGCTTCGGGATGAAGAAATCGGTGAGGGCATTGTCGTGAAAAATGCCGATTACCGGGATCATTTTGGACGGCAGCTATTTGTCAAAATCGTCACGGATGTATTTTGTGAAGTCAAACGTCAAAAGCCACCGAAAGACCCGAATCAACCGAAATCGGAAGAAGTGTTGTTTGTAGAGCAGTATGTGACGCTCGCACGTGTGGAGAAGTTTCTCTACAAATTGATTGATGAAGGTGTACTGGAAGAGACATTTGACGTAAAAGACATGGGGGTTATCCTGAAAAATCTGAATCTCCGCATTTATGAAGATCTCCTCAAGGAAGAGGCGGATGCCCTGCCTGATGGATATGATGAGAAGGAGCTCCGCAAAGTGATTAGCAAAGTGATTCCGCTTTTTGTGAAGGAGATTTTCTCGGAGAAAGCGGCAGGTAACCCATGACTAAAAGTTGATTTCAGTTGACGTGCCCCGCTGTCGTAACGTTTTGGGCAAAATGTGGTATGATAGTGCATGAAGGGGCGTGAATCGGTGAACGATCTGATCAAAACGCAAGAAACAGCCATACTGGTTGGTTGCTATTTAGATAACCGGGATGAAGAAAGAACCCGTCTTTCCATGGAAGAATTGCATGAGCTGGCCGATACTGCTGGTGTAGAAGTATTGGACGTCATCACGCAAAATCGGGACCGGGTTGATTCTGCCTGGTATTTGGGGACAGGAAAAATTGATGAAATCGCGCAGAGAGCCGAAGAACTGGATGTGGACGTCATCATTTTCAACGATGAGTTGTCTCCGAGTCAGACTCGTAATTTGGATAAAGTTTTTGATTGCAAAGTGATTGATCGCACGCAGCTCATTTTGGATATTTTCGCAGGACGTGCACAGTCGCGCGAAGGGAAAATCCAGGTAGAGCTGGCGCAGTACAACTACTTGCTGCCGCGGCTTGCCGGGCAAGGGAAACAGCTTTCCCGTCTCGGAGGCGGTATCGGTACGCGTGGTCCGGGTGAAACCAAGCTGGAAAGTGACCGTCGTCATATTCGCAAGCGGATCAGTGAACTCAAGCAACAATTAGAGGATACCGTTCGGACGAGACAATTGCATCGGGAGCGTCGGAAGAAAAACAATGTGTTCCAGATTGCGTTGGTCGGTTATACGAATGCTGGGAAGTCGACGATCCTCAACAAGCTTACGAATGCAAACACGTTGCAGGAAGACAAACTGTTTGCCACTTTAGACCCGACGACTAGGCAATTGGAGTTGCCGAGCGGACTCGATGTGCTTTTAACAGATACGGTTGGTTTTATTCAGGACTTGCCAACGAGTCTGGTCGCTGCATTCCGTTCGACACTGGAAGGTGTGAAGGAAGCGGACCTCATCCTGCATGTGGTGGATAGTCATCACCCTGATTTTCAAGTACACATGGAAGTTGTAGACAAGATTTTGCGCGAGCTAAAAGCAGAAGAAATTCCGCAGCTAGTCGTTTTCAACAAGGCAGATATGCTTGCAGAGGGTTCTTACTTGCCGCGTGCAGACGAATCGATTCTGATTTCTGCCATGCGGGAAGATGACCTGAAGCAACTGCTCAGCCGGATTGAGTCATTTGCTCTGCAATCTTTCAATGAGATGAAGCTGCGCGTTCCTGTTGAGCGCGGAGACATTCTCTCCCTTCTGCATCGGGATGGGGTAGAGATGGAACAAGAATTTAATGAAGAGGAAGCGGCCTACTTGATCACCGTCCGTGTGAACAAGGATAATCCGATATACGGCAAGATTGCTCCTTTCCTCCTGGATAAACCAGAGACTGTTGAAGAGAGTTGGTAAGTAACAGATGTTTTCATATTTTTCCCATGGAGAAAAGCTTCGCCCCCTCGTAATGGAGGTAGAAGCGACGATCTCAGAGAGACATCGTCAAATTTCTGCTTTGGTGGATACGAATCAACTGAAAGTATTGCGTTCCTTCCAAAAGCATGAAGTCAATGAATTTCATTTTTCAACATCCACTGGCTATGGCTATGATGATTCTGGACGTGCAACGTTAGAATCGATTTACGCCGAGGTGTTTGGTGGAGAAGCGGCATTGGTGCGTAACCATATAATCTCGGGTACGCATGCGATCGCAATTTCTTTGTTTGGCATTCTTCGTCCAGGCGACGATCTTCTCTATATTACGGGCAAACCGTACGATACGCTTGAAGAAGTAGTAGGTGTGCGCGGAGAAGGGCAAGGCTCACTCAAGGATTATGGCATCGGCTACAGCTATGTGCCTTTGACGCCAGAAGGTGAAATTGATTTTGTCGCAGTTGCACAAGCGATTACACCAAAGACGAAGGTCATTGGGATTCAACGTTCGCGAGGCTATGCAGATCGACCTTCTTTCACCATTGCGAAAATCCAAGAAATGATTCGGGTTGTAAAAGAAATCAAGCCTGATCTGATCGTATTTGTAGATAACTGCTACGGAGAGTTCACGGAGGAGCAAGAGCCATTGCACGTAGGTGCAGACATCATGGCAGGCTCTCTCATCAAAAACCCGGGTGGCGGCCTAGTCAAAACAGGTGGTTATATAGTAGGACGCGAGGATTTGGTTCAGCTTGCTTCGTATCGGATGGCAGCACCGGGAATTGGCGCAGAGGGTGGTGCATCGCTCTATTCGCTACTGGAGATGTACCAAGGCTTTTTCTTGGCTCCACACGTAGTGGGAGAAGCTTTAAAGGGAGCGGTATTCTCTTCGGCAATGCTGGAACGTCTGGGCTTCAAAACAAATCCACTGTGGCATGAGCCGCGGACTGACCTGATTCAATCCGTGGAATTCGGCAGTGCGGAACGACTGATTACGTTTTGCCAAGGGATACAAAAAGCAGCACCAGTTGATTCACACGTCACTCCATATCCAAGCGAAATGCCTGGATATGCTGATCCTGTGATTATGGCAGCAGGTACGTTTATTCAAGGGGCGAGCATTGAATTCTCAGCAGATGGCCCGATTCGTCCACCGTACTTGGGCTTCGTTCAAGGCGGGTTGACGTACTCGCACGTAAAAGTGGGGATTTTGACGGCGTTGAACGGGATGCTGGAAAAAGGCTTACTCGAAATACCGGGTGAATAGGATAAAATCGCAAGGATTGAACGGCATTCTCTGGATGAAGGAGGATGCCGTTATTTCATGTAAAAAAACGTACATAACTTTCTGTGTAATATTATCTAACATCTATTGACAGGGATTTTGTTATAAAATAGAATAAGACTAAGAAATACGAAACAGGAGGGACAAGTCATGAGTGATGACCTTCGCCGGAATATGGCCCTCTTTCCCATTGGGATCGTCATGAAGCTGACGGATCTCACTGCGAGGCAAATCCGTTATTACGAACAAAACGACCTGATTCAGCCCGCCCGCACAGAAGGGAAGCAGAGGCTCTTTTCTTTCAACGACGTAGATCGCTTGTTGGAGATTAAGGCTCTGATTGAAAAAGGACTGAATATTGCTGGGATCAAGCAAGTCCTGCAAATGCAAGAGCCTGCTTTGGAACAAACAGAGATTACGACGACGTCCGAAGAGAAACGCAAGGACATGTCCGACAAAGAGCTGCATCAGCTCCTAAGGCAACAGATTATGTATCGCGATGCCACTCGCCATGGCGAGGGTGCATTGATACGTGGAGAGCTTTCCCGCTTCTTCCACTAGATAGAAAGCTGATATAGAGACAGGAGGAGAGAAATGTGAGCAAGTTTACAAGAGAAGACATCATGCGCATGGCCCAAGAAGAGGACGTAAGGTATATCCGACTGCAGTTTACCGACCTGATGGGGATCATTAAAAACGTAGAAATCCCGCTGTCCCAATTGCCAAAAGCACTCGATGGCAAAATGATGTTTGATGGTTCTTCCATCGAAGGCTTCGTTCGCATCGAGGAATCCGATATGTACCTGGTACCTGATCTGGATACATGGGTTGTATTCCCGTGGGGCAATGAGTTTGGTAAAATTGCACGTCTGATCTGTGATATCCACATGCCAGATGGCTCTCCATTCGAAGGAGATCCGCGCTACATCCTGAAGCGTGCCTTGAAAGAAGCCGAAGAAATGGGCTTCACAGCTTTCAACGTAGGTCCAGAGCCTGAGTTTTTCCTATTCAAGCTGGATGCAAAAGGTGAGCCAACGCTGGATCTGAACGACCAAGGCGGATACTTCGACTTTGCTCCACTCGACTCCGGTGAAAACTGCCGTCGTGATATCGTATTGACGTTGGAGAAAATGGGCTTTGAAGTGGAAGCATCTCACCACGAGGTAGCTCCAGGTCAACACGAAATCGACTTCAAGTATGCAAATGCACTCCAAGCAGCTGACCAAATCTTGACGTTCAAACTGGTTGTTAAAACGATCGCACAAAAACACGGTCTGCATGCCACGTTCATGCCAAAACCGCTGTATGGTGTAGCTGGTTCCGGTATGCACGCGAACCAATCGCTGTTCCGTGGTAAAGAAAATGCTTTCTATGACGAGTCTGATGTAATGGGACTGAGCCAAACAGCGAAGCATTATCTGGCAGGTATTTTGCAGCATGCTCGCAGCTTTACGGCGATCACGAACCCGCTCGTAAACTCTTACAAGCGTTTGGTTCCTGGTTACGAGGCTCCTTGCTACGTAGCTTGGTCTGCGAAAAACCGTTCTCCATTGATCCGTATCCCTGCTTCCAGAGGCTTGAGCACGCGTATTGAAGTACGTAGCCCAGACCCAGCAACGAACCCATACTTGGCGTTGGCAGTTATGCTGAAAGCTGGTTTGGACGGAATCAAAAACAAGCTTACGCCACCTGCTGCTATTGATCGCAACATCTACGTGATGACCGAGCAAGACCGCGAAGCCAACGGAATCGAGAACTTGCCTGCTACTTTGAAGGAAGCAATCGAGTGCCTGAAAGCAGATCCGGTGATTTGCGAAGCGTTGGGCGAGCACGCATTGGTGCACTTTATTGAAGCGAAAGAAATTGAGTGGGATATGTTCCGCACACGCGTTCACGATTGGGAGCGCGAGCAATACATGACTGCTTATTAATAAGCGAAACCCCTTGTGCCTTTATGGTCAAGGCCCCGTTTAGTGGACAGTAAGAAAAAAACGGGCCGTTAAGCCACTAGCTGGCGTCTGAATTCAACAGGCGTCAGCTTTTTTAATTTTCTCTGCGGGCGGAAGCTCTCCATCGAGGCATTGTCATAACAGTTGCCTCTTCTAGACATGCTGATTTGGGCGCCAACCTTTGGCAGCATGTCGTGGTAAGCGTAGGACGTGTATTGGAATCCTTGATCGCTGTGAACGATCAGTCCAGTCACGCCTTTCGTCTTTTCAAAAGCTTTCTCAAAGGTCTGTAGGACCAATTGATTGTCCTCTCCGAGTTTCCTATACTTCCGCATCCAGACCTTTAGTCGGTCCTCATCATGAATTTTCAATTCTTGCAATATCACCCGTTTGGAAACACCCTTTAATCTCATCTGAATTGCGTGCAACTTAAGTTATTCACTATAATGCTTAAACTTCTGCCCATTCTTTGCTGGCATAAAAATACACCCCCTAAAGTTTTCATCGGTAAACCGTAGGGGTTTTCCAATGTCTACTTTAAGGGGTGCACTTCATTTAAGGAGACGGGTTTTTAACTTTTGTCTACGGAATTTGCGGGTACACGAAACAAATACTTTATTTGACTACGAGGTACAATTCGTAGCCAACGATTCGCTACTTCTGATTATCTTCAGGAAGTAGCGAATATTCTAAACCCATAAAACTAGCTACAGAGAGCTCTTCTTCGTTTATGACCTGAAATCGGTAATTAGCAGGAGACAGTAGCGCCTGGTTATCAGCTTCTGTCAAATTTTCTTTTAGCTTTAGCTGTTGCGAAATCGTATACCGATTCTCTTTACTGTTTAACTCAATTTGAACGTGTGAAGGAGTCTCAGCAAGCAAACTTTTAATGGTCTCGTTACCTGGCATATCTGCAAACGTAAAGTAAATGGGTTTTTCTGTATGCATCATTTTTTCTCTCAATTCGTCCGAAATTAAGATTCGTAATGTAAGTTCTGCTGAATTACCGTTTTTTGTTATTTGAAGCACGGATGTTTTCAAATTCTCACCAGTAATTTCTTCGAAATAATCGTAGACGCTTACATATGACTTCTCTTTAGGGACTGTTACTGATGAACTACTCTCGTTACAGCCACTAAGAAGAACGATGAACAGAAGGAGAAGGATATGGAGAGATCGGATCATAGATCTTTTGATTTTTTACTAGAATACTCTTTGTACGAGTATTTGACGTTAACGTAGTTAGAATCTACTACTCTGCCTTGAAAATATTCGACTATGTTTCCAGTTGTTTTTACGGCTTTTGATCCGTATTCAACAGTTGTAATTGTACGCTTTGGTATGACCCAACTGTGGGTTGTTTCTATAGTGTCTTCTTTTCCAAATGAAACTTCTGCATTAATCCCCACTTTTCCCTCTATTAACCTCCAGTTGACTTTCGACTCGGCTTCCAGACCTATTTTTCCGGTCAGAAATGTTTTTCTTGTAACCTTCCTTGAAAAGGTATCGTTCTCGTTACTATCGTTCTCAATATCAGCTTCATAAGATTTTGATTTGTATAGGTCCTTCTTAGACTGTTCATACACTTTGCCAGTCATATCATTGCCTAAGGGACCAATCTTAGATGAATCACTCTTTGAAAGGGCATTTGTAAAATCATACTCTACTGGGTTCTCATATACATGTTCAACAATTTTTAGTTTACCTATTTTAATAGGCTCACCTTGAGATACTGCGAAGGCAGAACCAGCCCCAGATACTACTAAACTGCTAAGTAAGACAGTTGCGATAGAAAAAGACTTAATATTCATTCTCTTCCCCCTAGTATATTTAACGCAATTTTCAATACCGGAATCATCATAACATATATTTCCAATTAATGTATATAACTGGATTGTTTTGTGCTTGGAGAGCTTGAGCCGACAATGACAATTAGGAAGCAGCGAGCGTGGTTCCTTTCAACTCAGTAGATTAACTGCTTGGATAAAAGCGGGAGGGGTTCGTGATCCTATTAACAAACAAGCATAATAGAAAAAACAAATACTAAATGAAGACAAGAGCCCTCCAATGTTGAAGGGCTCTAAGCAGCATTATATCGGGCTTTTCTACCACAAAATGATGAAAAGATTTGATGTCATTTGAAACAACACTAGGTGAAACGGTTGATTTTATGCGATTTCTAGGGGGTATTAAAACCAATTGAAAGCCAAGAATATGTTCCGCACACGTGTTCACGATTGGGAGCGCGAGCAATACATGACTGCTTACTAATAAGCGAAACCCCTTGTGCCTGTAGGTGCGAGGGGGTTTTTCAATTTGTGTGCAAATTTCATTTTTTAAGAGGTTTAACATTTTTGCCCACGGTTTGCCCACTATTTGTTTCTGAGTACACACTTTCCATGTAGTTATCAAGCTTGTCCATGTCTTGAGACGTGTTTTCGTCACGGAGCGGGTTAAGGAGAACGTGCGGACGGTCGTTGCTTCTAATGAGTCTGTAGCCGTTACGACAATCTTGTTACACATTACGGGTTTGTAAATCTTATTTCTCCAGAAACAGGTATATATTGATTGTTATTATCTTTACTGCGATTTTTGATTTCAAAATAGTATTTGCCTGCTTTAGGGATTCTGAAGGTATGAACCATAGAATTCCTATTTCCCGTCCTTGTAACCTCGTGAACTAGTTCATGATTGGTTGGATGGAGGATGCCACAGACTGTAAGTTACTTCAGTATTCCCAGCCTGGATTGAGTAACATATAACGTGAATCTACCTGAATTACTTGCATCAAAGTGCTTACTCTTCGGTAGTCAGCACATTGGTAAATGGAAAATATGTGTTGAAGCAGGTTGAGGAGAAACTTGCTTGTTAAATGTATTTTCTTGTTGAGCAAAAGCGGAAGGGGCACTGATGGCTAATACAGCAAAAGCCAAGATCACAGACAGAAACTGAAAACGATAGTGATGTGGTTCGGCGGAATTATTAGCTGTTTTCGACTCCAAGTAACGACATAAGAAAACGACCTCTCCATACGACTACAACACTCCTTTTTCTAGGAACGTAAAAAAGCAGAACCTATAAAAGAATGGTAATGAAAAATGAACCGAGCCATACTGAAACACTTGTTAGGCAATACCTCCAGATACTTGAGGACTTTCGGGCAAAAAGAAAATTGGTTCCCAAACAAATTAATAAGTAAATCAGGATAACCAAATACCCTAAGGGACTAGTACTTGGAGACCGGCTACCATCAAGTGCACCACCAGTCATTATGACAAATATGAGAACATAGACTCCTGCGATCCCAAGGAGGATGTTCAAGGCGACAGCAGATAACTTCATCCACAAAGGTATTCACCTCAAAAAAGTTGTTATTAGTTTGACGCGCTTTCATCAATAATGTTGTCTTATGCTACAAAACATAATACTCATCTTGTAATTAAGTCTCGTCATCTGCCAGTAATTCCCGGAGCATCCGTTCCTTGTTATTTAGAAACTCTTTATAGTAAAAATAATGATCAGTTTCTTCTAGTGATTTCATCTGAATACCACTAGCAGTTAACTCGTATATCACACTATCCGGATAGGCCATGAGAATGGGAGAGTGAGTTGATATAACAAATTGGGAGTTTGTTTTGATTAGAGAGTGGATTCTAGAGAGCATAGCCATTTGACGGAAAGGTGATAATGCAGCTTCTGGTTCGTCCAATATATACAGTCCATTGCCACTAAATCGATGAAGAAATGTGGCAAAGAAAGCTTCTCCATGAGAGAGACGGTGCAGAGACTTGCCGCCATATGAGTCAATAATCGGTCTACTATAGGAAGGAGCTCGATCCATCTCGTCGATATTTGTAGCCAGATTGTAATAGGTTTCGGCTCTGAAAAAGAATCCATCTTTTGGTTTTCTAAAACCTCGAATGAGCCGTATAAATTGGTGTAGCTCAGAATGAGTATCTTGAGTAGAAAAAGAAAAATTAATAGTTCCACCTTCTGGATTAAATCCTAAAGCAACGGCAATTGCTTCAAGGAAGGTAGACTTACCCATACCATTTTCACCGATGATATACGTCACTTTAGGATGGATATCTAGACTTTCAAAATCAGTAAGAAAGGGAAGATTAAATGGGTAGGACAAAAAAGAGGGAACATTTTCTCTTTTCAAATGTATGCTACGTAAGAATGTGTCTTTTGAACTCGTTGTCAAATTTCTATGCTCCTTTCTTTACTATTTTTTATTTCATTCATTATACGCGAGCACTTCGAGGGATCAAAGTTCGTGTGCTTCCATAAAAGAAAGCTGATTTATCAAAATGTGTAGGGAAGAAAGATGGACCTTATAACCAATACCCTATCCAGTAAATTGCTCCGCTGATAACGACTAATGCGATGAAAAACATTATTCTAGCTCTAACCTTTTTGGGACTGGGAGAAAAGATAATTTCCGCTCCAACCCACAAGAAAAGGAGCAACGCTAATAAAACTTTAGATAGTAGCAACAATGTAAATCACCTCCAATTTATGGTTAATTATACCTTGTATTAGCTTGGAGGAATGCTGGTTATAACCAATTTAACACGAAAGTTATTGAGGGAAACGAGGTAAGAAAGGATTGAAAAAGAAAGGGAATATGTATAAGCCCCGTTGGTTTGGGGCCTTGAACCTAGCAATTGCAAGGGAAAGGAAAGAGGTTTATTACGAAATTTAATGGAATGGTGATGATGGTGAACGTTTCATTGCTACCAGTGTAGACCCGAACGCGAAAACCATTTGGTCCGACACTGAGAAGACAGCCGGTAAATGTATCAAATATTGTTTTTACTACAACAATTCTGTTGATTAATCGGACTGCTTTTCTACGATTCTTTCTTTGTATGTCCAAGGACACTTTTCTCGATGAAGTTGTAACACCTTTTTGTGCCGCCAATTCTGACACCTCCTTTTAAACAATCTTTAATACTATATGGTATAGAGAATGCAAATGGGGGAAGCTTGGCAACTGATACAAGCCTACGGTAAACGCAAATGTGCGAATTGATGCGCAAATTCATTTTAGAAAGGCTTATCCAAATTAAAGACAAAGTTTAAAGGGCGATTATGTAAAAAGGGCAGCTTATATAGCCGCCCATAAACATTGAAAATTACTCGCTACTGCAAGCAACAATTACTAAAAGGACGAAGAGAACCAAAATTAATGAAAAGTCATCAAAAAAGCCAGCGCTCATTAATGTCACCCCTTAATTGTAATTAAGGATAACCCTAAAATTAAGGTATGTCATATAACGAACTATGTATGGGCGTTTGTACAAGAAAAATAAAATGGGTGTAAGAAATGTCATTTTTATGGTGATTAACGCAAAGTGTACTTAGTCAATGACGAAGAAATCATCAAAAATCTCTCCGCGGTATCTTCACTTTGGTCGTTTACCTTTCATTTCCCGCAATAGTTATGGAAAAAAGCCCTTTAATAAAAGGGCCAGTAATTACGATAAGTATCTGTGTCGAAAACAACATCAATCTGAATGCCAGATTTTTTGTTCACTCTGCTTTTACGCAATAGCGAACATACTCTTCAATTCATGCAGTCTGTGTTTCTTTCCAATCATGACCGAGTGCTAATCAGTCGTTATAGCAACAAATGATAACTACGATTTTACAACAATTGAAGTTAACAAAACCGTAATTGTATGAGTAGGCTTCAATTGTACTTTAGATGACCAAGAATGTTGATGAGCTTGCCAAATGGGTCGCGGACGTAGAAACGCCGAACACCCCATGGCTCATCTGCTGGCCCATATTCAATTGGAAACCCTGCTTTCTTCATCCGTTCGAGCGCTGTATCGACGTCATCAACTTCAATTGATAGATCGGGAGTAAGAGTGTGGGAACCTCCCTGTGAAGCAAAACTAATTTGAACGCTCATTTCTTCGGCAGTCCCGTAAGTTGCGATCCAACCATGATCCATCAATAAATTTAGGCCGAGCACGTCCTGATAAAAGCATTTAGCTGCGGCGATATCCTGACTCTCTATATTGGCGACGATTCGTTTGACCTTCATTTCGTACCCTCCCGAATTATTGGGTTTTTGATAATCTATTGATTATTTTATATGAAATATACGTGAACGTGATTAACAAAACACACGATTTGTTACATGTGCAACGGTATTACTGGATAAGATCTTTTTGAGCCAAATCAATTGCGACAGCTATGGCAGTTGTGATGCGATTTCGGCGAATGCGTCAAATAGCCCCCACCTTTATCAAGATGAGGGCCGTCTAGACTGCTGCCGGTTGATAAACTATCGTGGCAACTTGCGATTGCTTCCTCTTCAACGGATTTACTGTTCGTGTTGTGCAATAGAGGTGCAACTTGAAACTCTGTCCAAAATAGTTCGTGCTTACCTTTACTGCTTCTGGTCGTGCAGGTGCGTCATCAGAGTGTCGAGCGCATCTGACCAGAGGTCGTACATGTACTTATCTCCGGGGTGATCGGCGACTCCGTGTAGGTGGAAGATCATCTCGGTGCGGTCGCCCTGTGCGATGAGGGTTAGGGTCACGACAGGGGAGTTGGGATCGTTGACGAGCTGTTCGAAAGGTACGACGTCGAGAAACACGCCTCCGGTGGGATACTCCTCGCCGGTCTCCAAGTTCACCATCATGTATCGATAGTTAAATATCTCCTTGATCAAGGTTCTCATTAAATATGACCGCAATGTGTCGTCATTTCAAGCTGCTTGGAAAGAGCATTGAAGAGATTGAACGGATATGTGTAGGGTCTTAACAAAAGAGAATTAGAGAATAGGTGGACCCCTCGAATTTGAGGGGCATGTACACGTCAAATTTGAGACAGGAGTTAAAGACCTGTAACGCTTGCGCTATTACGCCGGAAATTAGCAAGGAGCCCTATCTCTCTCCGCACACATCACATTCAACCAAGGTCTGGAGACTATCTCTTACATCACAAGCAGTTGGACTCGACAGCTCTTCATTTTCTCACGTTCTTCTTCCGGATATACCAGCCGCGTTTATGAAAGGAGATGGACCTGTAATTCTGGGCCAGTCTGATGATTCGTTTACGAGTAAGTGATGCCGGTTTTGAAGATAAGCTTTTGTTAAGGGAACTTCTTACAACCAGATGACCGGGGTAGTGAGCTTTCACGAAGTTACCGTAAGTTTCGAACTCGGAGAAGCCGGCATAACTCTGCTTGTTGGTTTTCTTAATAATCGCCCAGTACCACCTAGTTTTATGCCTGGCCTCAATTTTAGACTTCAGCCGGGAGAGCTTCGATTTGTCGAACAGCATATAGTGGGCAACGAAAGAGCGCGAAGCGGTTGCCCTGGTTCCCATTAATTTCTTATAGGTGCGAAAATACTCGGGACGACTCCAGTTACGGCAGTAAAAAACGGTTTTCCCGTTGACGAGAAAAACATGAGGGCGGATGAGAATGGTGTCGGCGTCAATCACAAGATAATACCTTTGCTTGGTCAAGTTTCCTCCCGCCAATTTTAACAATTGTTGGAGTAGCCAGCCCGAGCGATTGGTACGTTTGGTTTGGTAGTGAATGTTTTTTTTTGTAATGGGGAGGACGCGTCTTTCATTGATGAAGGTGCAGTTTTTACGCCGGCAAAGGGCTTGGATTCGTTTGCTTGGTGGCGATACAACCATGATCTTACCGACCGGATGCTTCACTTGCTTCCGTATACTGTCAATGACATAGGGAAGAGTGCCAAGGTCTTTCTCAATAGCTGGGATCAGGACATCAATTTTAATAGAGCTGTTGAAAGTGCTTTTCGCTGAACGTGTCAACTTCTCAACTCCTTTTCGCTTAGCAGCTTTAAGCATATGTGTCTAAACAGGTTAGCCAGAGTGTCCGACTTTCCAGATAGAATATGATTTTCTTCCTTAAGGTGAATATGACAGATATGGAAATCCTGAGAAATGGATGTTTGTCTGAAATTCTCCTCACTTTGACTCGTCGGAATCGTTGACCTACAACAATGGCAGCTTGTTCCGACTTCGATGCTACTAACGGAATACATACGTTTCTTTGAGGGGAGACCGGAACAGATGGAGCTAGCAGAAAACCAGGAGCGCTGTGATAGCCGTGACGAAATCCGGCGAAAGCGGCAAATGAATGCATTCACATTTTAACAGTCTGTGTAGGGAGGAAAGCTCATGGCTCGAGTTGAGGTAACGGGTCGGCGGTATGAGCTGCCATCGATTAAAGGACAGGGTTGGGGGAGTTTCATGATTACGGCAACGATGCATTTCGTTGGGGGTACCTTGGGGAGTGTGACTTGCCAAAATTTATAGCTGATGCAGGATTAAGCCGAGGTTACATGTGAAGCAAATTGGCACCGAGTAAAGGCGTGGTATATCAAGGTGACGAGACTATCCATAAAATAAAATCAGAACCAATTCGGAGATGTAGCGAAGGCCTACTGACGGTGGAGGAAGCCAGAGAAGAATGGGAACTGGTTGCGTTAGAAAATTGTCGTCGAAAGTCACTCACATGTAGTGATACTGATCCGTATGGAGCTCGGGTTCTCTTCTCCGAATGTTCTGCCGGAGCATATCAGGATCACATGCAAGCGTGCCTGAAAAAGAGCGATTTAACTTAACAGTACCTACGAGAAGTGGAAAGACGTAAGAAACGTCAACACACCTCTTAACCAACGTAAGAGGTGTGTCTATTATCAAACTTTGTTAAAATGTAAATTTATTTGTCGAGTAGGGAACCGTCGGGAAATACATTCTTTAGAGAATCAGCAAGTACAATAATTTTATTCCATTCTATAAAACCCAAGGGGCCGCATCATAACAAAAGAGAAATTAAGTAAAGCTACTCAAGGAGCGAAACCGTAAAATAGAAAAATAAAACAAACATCAAAACGTATCCGGCCATTGTTGCAAAGGGGGTATACATTTTCCCGTGATAAACCCAACCGCCATGCCAATTGTGACAGCAATGATCGTCGCAAGTTGTAAATCACTCACCAGATATACTTGATGATCATGCTACTACCTCGACAAAGACATCTGACAGCCACTTTGACCACCTCCTGCAATAACATAAGAAGTGGTCAAAGGAAGTTGCCTGACGTTGGATCGGTATTTTCGCTAATTATTCGCAAATGGGTTGCATGATTACTTGCGTTTTGGATAGCGGAACCGGTGTGGGAGTGATGCGAGGCGAAAAGCGGTGCCGTATTCAGAAGGAGAAGAAATAGCGGTAATGGAGGATAATAATGTTGGTTAGAAGCTGTTAGTAGTGTTTGGGTTGCGCCAATGACCGGAATCTGAACAGTTACCGCTACTGTGGGTATTGTCGTTGGCCTTACGTAGAATCATCTCCATAATAGGTTAGTTGATTTTATGATTCTGTACCAAACCACTATTTATTTTAACAAGCAGTACCAGAACAGGTAGCGGTACATGAACGGAAATCATGGTCCGAATACAAACGATGCTGTCGATGGCTTGGTTCCGATTACGACAGTAGCATCGAACTCGTCAGACCTTGTCACCCGTGTAATCAGCCCGCAACGAGTGAAGATATCGACTGTCTGAGGTGTCTGACGCTCGCTTGTCTCTATTAGTAAGTGTCCACCAGGCGCCAGCCAGAGTGGAGCTGTAGCCACTATTCGTCTCTGGACGTCAAGCCCATCTGTTCCCCCGTCGAGTGCTATTTTCGCCTCATGTATGCGAGCTTCAGGTGGAAGAAATTCGATGGCTTTGGTGGGAACGTAGGGAGCATTCGCAACGATGATGTTAACGCGCCCCCTCAGTATGATAGGAAGAGGCTCAAATAAATCTCCTTCGTATACGCGCCCCCCTGCGGTAGTAATATTCCGGCGAGTGCATTGCACCGAGGCTGGATCAATGTCAGTAGCATACAATTCGATATGTTCCAAGTAAGCAAGAACCGCACCCACCGCCCCTGAACCGCAACATAGGTCAAGCACTACCGACTTTGGACGGATGAGGGCGGCAGCCTGTCTAGCAAGAAAGGCTGTACGTTGTCTGGGAACGAAAACTCCCTTATCCACAATAATCCGCAGTCCACAGAACTCAGCCCATCCGATAATGTGTTCGAGAGGCATGCCAGTTGTTCGCAGTTCTACCATGTCCGAAAGTTCAGTTGTTGTCCCTGCCGAAGCGATGAGTAACCTGGCCTCATCTTCAGCGAAAACACACCCAGCTTCCTGAAGTTTAGTGACGATAATAGAAAAAAATTGATCGTCATGATCCCCATAATCATTCAAAGAATAAATTCCCTCACTTCAGAATTGATGTCATTTTATGTATTAGATTTTATTTTATCTAAGGAGCCAACACAACACATGATTTGAAAAATAGGAGAGTTTGTGTGGGTGAGATCATTTCTGCATCCTGAATTTCAAGGTAATCACTGCTACCTTGAGGCAATAGTAACCACTTCAGTAGGAATTTTGAACTGTTTGGAGAATACGATGTATCAATCATTGGAATAGGGGGACGTTCATATGGGCTTATTAGACGGTCTAATGGGTAACGCTTCGGAAGTTAACATTGCAGATGTTCAAAGAGAGTATGCTCAAATCTTAGCGAAAAATGAGAACATAGAAAAGGCGTACAAATTAATTCGTGATATGTTTATCTTCACCAACAAGCGGTTAATACTGGTTGACAAGCAAGGCATTACTGGTAGAAAGATAGAGTACCACTCCATACCTTATAAAAGTATTAACCATTTTAGCATTGAAACAGCCGGAAATTTTGACTTGGATGCAGAATTGAAAATTTGGGTTTCTGGAAGTGCAGTACCGATCCAAAAACAATTTAACAAAAATTTGAATATTTATCACATACAGAGTGTGTTGGCTGAGTACATTTTGAATGAGTAGCAGACAGTGGTCGGAATTCAACCAGAGACTGGTTATTCAGTTTCGTTTGCATACAAATTGAGGAAGCTGCAATCTTCCCATTGCACAAGTCTAATATACTTGATAAGTACAACATTTTCCCACCAAACGGAAAATACAAACTATTTACCAATATTTATGCATGAACTAGCCGAACAATCAAACCGATAAAAGTAAGGTAATATGAAATCTAGTGTAGATTCTCTTGGGGATAAGGCGTACGACTTAATCTGTGCAGATGAGTCTGCGCTATTTTTTTGGCAAGAGAAGGTTTGCATACCTATATATACTTGTAGTAAATATTGATCTGATAACCTACTATATACATGACTACTTTTTTATTCACGTATTACTTCTTGTGAACCCCAATTTGCTTAAAGCAATTGGGGACTTTTTTGTATCGAGGTGACTACAGGTTTATTTCATTTCTCCGATGCGGCTCGAACAGGTAGATAAGTCGTTATTCGAGCCGTTACATTTTACATAAATATCATGCTGTACAAAAATAGCCTGAGTGAGGAGCTAGGCATTCATGAACGAAGAACGGACGTATTCGATTGCAGAGCGGACGGGACTTTCTACGGATACTCTTCGATATTACGAGAAAATAGGATTGCTTGCTTCGCCGAAGAAATCATGCAAGGAGTAGATTTAGCCGGTAAGGTTGCGATTGTGACTGGCGGATATTCTGGTATTGGCTTGGAGGTATCGAGGGTATTTGCGAAGGCAGGCGCCCAAGTGGTCGTACCGGCCCGTTCGCAGGACAAAGCCAAAGTCGCAATGGAGGCCGTTCCTGAAGCGGAACTAGGCGAGCTTGATCTTGCCGATATTTGGCGACTTTACCTTTTTGACTTAGTCAGAGTCTTCAAAAACTTGAGGCACCTTC
This sequence comes from Brevibacillus sp. MS2.2, assembly GCF_013284345.1. Taxonomy (NCBI): domain Bacteria; kingdom Bacillati; phylum Bacillota; class Bacilli; order Caryophanales; family Paenibacillaceae; genus Brevibacillus; species Brevibacillus sp. MS2.2. The sequence continues at coordinate 83,430 of NZ_JABSUZ010000020.1, read as the reverse complement.
CTTTTAGATAGGAGGTGCCTCGCCGTGTTATTTAGTCAATTCCATCCCTTCAAAGGATTGGATCTTATTGAATGCTACATTATCTTTTCTAGAAGTAAATGGCCCCATGGTAAAGTCCTTATCTTTGGACCATTCTTAGTATAAATAGAGAGAATGTTCGTTTTTCAACATGCATATCAATTGATGCTTTGAAAATAGGGAAGAAGGTGATTCTTGCTATTTGAATGCTGTTCTTCTTGTATTAATCATCGAAAAGATAGGCGCTCAATAGCACTCCAATGATATTTAATTTGATTTGCTAGCGAAAGCTGAAGAGGGACCAAAAACTGGGGCTAATCTTGACGGGTGCAGCTTGTGGCTAAGGCCAAAAAATTCACAGAAGTTCATAATCAGTGGGCTCCACTTCTCGGGATCGATGTAGTTCTTCTCGCCAGTCATTAGGATTTGTTCATCAACATGAACGCGTATTATCTTTACTTCAATAGCTTTTAAAGAGCTGGGCAGTTCAAAATTATGGACTTGTTCTACCACTGCCTCTAATTGCACTGGGCATTCAGCAACGCGTGGAGGCCGAATCAGGTCCGAATCTTGAGGGGTGAGCCTAGCCGTTCCGAATTTATCCGGTTCAAATCGATATCCCACATTAGCCTTGCGCTCCGGGACAGGATTTCGTCCAGTTAGTAAAGCTAGACGATCCACCGCATGAGCAAGATCAGGCGAAGGAAGATTCAAAACACATTCGCGTTCGCGCAACAAATTGGTAACGGTTTGAGATGAGCTACTCATTCCAAGCATGCAAGATTGGTTAAGCCACCATGCAGAAGACATAGGGGTAAGGTTGACAGAATTGTCCTCATTTAATGTACTGATGAGTACAACTGGCGTCCCAAAGTATAGAATTTTTGGTTCAACTACCTTGTGCATAATCGTGCTCCCTCCACTATGAAAAGAAATGTTTTCCATCGTCTCAAATAAGAGACCTATTTCAAATTATAATGACTATTCTTTTCGTTATTTTGCTGTTTCATTTCAATTGAAAGGGAGTAATCAATGGCTTGCGTGATCCAGAACATTCCCCAATCTGCAACATGGGACAACTTCGTTTCGTTATAAACATAAAAAATATAAAAACATTGACATATACGCTAGAATATGTGATTATCTTCTCTGTCACTTATAATGATAATCATTATCAAACAATACTTCACACCAAACATCACGTGACAAGGAGAAATGAACGGATGAAAATAGGAACACGAATCGTACTGGCCTGCTTGGTTGCAGTAGTCACTGTCGTATCAGCGGGTTGCGGAAGCAGCCAAATGGCTTCGGAAGAACCCAAGAAGTCTGAGACACGCGTAGTCAAGCACTTGATGGGGGAAGTGACAATCCCGGCGGAACCAAAGCGGATTGCAGACGTATCGGGGGCAGCGGAGGAACTATTAATTTTGGGACACAAGCCGGTTGCTACGGCCAATACATACAAGACAAAAATCATGTCCCACGTAGCGGATAAGCTGACAGATGTAAAAACGGTTGGCTGGATGTGGGATGACTCTATCAATCTGGAAGCGGTGGTAGAAACCAAGCCAGACCTGATTATTATGAATAACCGCCAGCAAAAGATGTACGAGCAACTATCCAAAATTGCGCCGACAGTCGTTCTGGAGACAGACATGGACAAATGGCGTGATAAGTTTAAGGAAATCGGCCGCTTGCTTGGACAAGAAGAGGACGTGAACAAGTGGCTGGCTGGCTATGACGAGAAGACGAAAGGGATGCGCGAGCAACTCAAGCAAGCGTACGGCGACCAGACCTTTATGTTCCTGGCTGTAACGCCAAAATTGTTCCGCGTCTACGGAAACTATGGGTATGCAGATATCTTGTTCACTGATCTCGGCCTGAAGCCGGCAGAAGGAACACCTACGAATAAAACAATGGAAATGATCGAGCTGGAAGGACTTACGAATTTTCAGCCAGATCATATGTTCCTCGTCAATTTCGGCGGAAAAGCAGATGATGTTTACGCAGAACTGAAAAAGAGCCCAGTATGGAAAAGCAACAAGGCAGTTCAACAAGGCCATCTCTACGAAGTAACCAATGAAACATTCAACATCAAAGCCTTTGGCCCAATTGGAAAGGAAATCCTCTTAGAAGAGATTGGTAGCATGTTGCTGAAAAAACAATAACCATGCGATTGACACAAACGATAGGGACTATTCGAAAGGTGTTTCCCTTATAAGCGAAACCCCTTGTGCCTGTTGGTGCGAGGGGAAAAAATCCCGCGAGATCTTCAGCGACGGCAACGATCGTAACACTCTTCATCCAATCGCTTAAGTCTAGATACAGGAGACATCACGTGTATTCATGAACGTCATCAAGGTAAGATGCAAGCTTCGTTCTGCCTCACTCTTGAGGAAAAGGAAAAAGTGGCCATTCGACTTTTCACAGGATGAATGAGAATGGACTAGGCGAAGAGGTTGACGAAGAAAGAGCGATGCAAATATGTATAAAGCCCGTCTTCACAATCAAGACGGGCTAAAAGCTATTCATGTTTTATTGAATCGTAAAAGTAGCTACGATAACATTTTGATCCTCATAGGAATAGGGGGCTTGAAATTGTACGTAGCGATACCCGTCCGCATCAGCTTTAATAATGATACCTGTCGTACCGCTCCAAATCTGTTTATTTTGAGCATTATAGACTGTGTAATTCGCAAAGCTACCTTTTGCACTGATACGGAGCTCCTGCCCTTTCTTTAGATAAATCGCTTCTTTTGGACTTAACTGCCCAGGAGTAAGGGAGTAATATTTGGTGAATTGTTGTTCTTGTTTTTGCTGCTCCAAGGTTACTGTGTCTGCTTCACCTTGTACTTGAGCATTGGGAGAAGCGGAAGCATATACAGGTGCGCCAGAGAGGAGTAAAGCAAGCATCGAAATAGAGAGAAGCTGTTTTTTCATCCTAGTACACTCCTTTGTATCAATTGTGATCAAATTCTAAATGCAGGAACTAAAGGTAATTATACTCAAATTGAATGAAATGGTAAATAATTACATAAAAAAGATGATTGCTCGCCTATGCAGCATTTCTCTTCGGCAAAAGGAATGCATCTCGAATGCATACTTATTAAAGCTAATTAGCAAGCGAACTGGCAATTTTCTCGACTTACCTCCATATAGTGACCAAACAATAGAATGTGCTTTGTCTCAGGTATGATTACACATTTGCTTCTCGTTATGAACGTAGTCTTCGATCGAAGTGAAAACGATGTCTGGTTCTCAGGGTTTCTCAACAACCGAGGGAACTTTCTACAATTTGTAAAATATTGATCTATCAACTATTGGAATTCATGCCTATGAGAATACGATAGTGGCAGGCAATGAAAGAGGCGCTAAGCTTCAATACGCTTAGCGCCACGAGGAGCGGTTATTTCAGTACATTCAAAGCACGACGTAGTTTCTTTGCAAACTCTAAGGGTGGCTCAACAGATTCAAGATGCAAATACATGAGACGTGGCTTGTCGAAGAGCCAGTGATTGTGCAGGGCAGTAACGATAAACCCTTGTTTACGAACAGCGTCAATAAACTCTTGGACTTCGGATTGAAGGAGTGTAAATTCACCCGTATTCAAGGTATTTCCTTCTTTATCGAGGGATTCAATGGTAATTTCGTGCTCAGTTTCATATGGCTTGCCCAAGATTGTTGCATGGAGATTACGCTTAATCGTGATAGAACAAGTATCATTTGACATGCCTGTCCCACCCAGAATTTTGGCTATACGATCGCATAAACTTTTCGGTATCTTCAAGTGTGATCCTCCTTTTCTTGTTTTCATGCATTTTATGTAGAAGAGAATAAGAAGTTCTGGACAGAGGTAAAAAAGGGTGCATGTACAAGTGAAAAAGATAACGATACCAAACATACTGGTAAGAAGCAGGGCTAGCTCTATGAAAAACGAACGGAATGTAAAGGTTTTATGGGGGGGAATAAATGAATTTTCAGTTGATGACAATTCCAGATGCAAAGCAAGTTACAACTTGGAAATATCCGCAGGAATATTCCTTTTATGATATTGATCATAGTCCAGAAGCACTTCAAGAACTATTAGACGGACCTATTATGCAGTTCGAGATAATCATGGTCAGCTTACGGGCTTCTTCTGTTTCGGGCTTGATGCACAAGTCCCAGAAGGTCGCAAGCAAAATCTTTACAAGGCCGAAAATGTGTTGGATATCGGGCTGTTGCTAGCTTTAATCGTAGAGCAATCAAAGTATATTCAAGAGCGAGATGTAAAGAAACGGCCTCATTCGTAAACAATGGGACTCCCTTTATCGTGATGACGATGGAAATGGAGAATCTTGGATAGGCAGAGTACATGGTTGTACAAAAAATGCCCCTAGCAAGGGGCACGAAAGATTCTAACCATTACAATAGCAAAAACAACAGCAACGAACTTTTTCATAATAAACACCTCATAATTAGTTTCGCTAATATGTGAAGATTAAATAATATTCTGAAAGTATGTAGTTTAAACAAAACAAATAAAGCGATCCAGCAGGCTAGCTGATCGGGAAAGGGTTGCGTCCCTCCACATTGACTACGCTGGAAGAACGGTATGAAAAGCCTTGAAAACAAGGTGCGGCATTTCAATGATTTCGCTATCAATCTGGAGGATAGCAAGCATAGGATAGACCTAGAATGCAAGCTGGTAGGAATATTATGAACAGTATTGCAAGGGATAGAGGCGTATCTGAACACGCTTACATGAGTACGAGTTGGTAGGTTCCTTACATGAAGACGTGAAAGGCGTTAAGCCGCTCGGGGAAAGAACCGGGCGGCTCTTTTGTTGAAATCGTCGTAGGACAGAGTGTCCAAATCCAACCTCTCCACCATACTGCACTCCTTCTACTAAAGGGTAACGCGGGAGGAGTGGACAAAAAGATGGGCTCAAAGCTTACTGATGTCAAAGAGGGAGAAAGAGGGCAGCTTAGCCGCCCATAACATTGGACAGAAATTAGCACTCATCACAACTGCAAGCAACAATTGTTAATAAAACGAAAAGAACTAAAACTAAAGCAAAATTGTCGTCAAAGAATCCCATCGATATCACCCCTTCAAGTGTATGAGGAATAACCTCAAACTCAAGCTATGCAAACTGAGGAGCTATGTAAGGGCGATATCACAGTAAGTGGAAAATTTGGGCATGCAACAAACTGTCACTTGTCATGTCCAACAGTTCAAGAATGTTATTTCAGCAGGGGGATACACGACGAAAAAAGCTATGCCTTAGCCTCATTCAGGTCATGGCATTTAGGATTGCCTTTTTGAAACGTAGCTCCCTCTACCAAGGGCATAAGCATCTGCCATGATAAATAATGCATGAGTCTCCGCAAGGCTCAATTGAATAATTTGAACCTAACATTTTCATGAGCTTCTTCAGCATGATCATTCACCTCCCTGGTAGGCATTTCCATGTATTACCATCTTATCGTGAGTAAGTGATTATAAGAACATGAATTTTATTTCATATATTGTGTCCGGTGTCATAGTTTTAAGCTGGTATTCGGAGATTTACGCTGCATCAAAATAGAAAAGAACATGATCGCTGCAGAGAATATGAAGCCAATAACACTCATCAGCGCATCATAGGGGTGATACTGATAGGTAAATACTTGAGCAGTAGAGAGCCCCCACAAAAGTGTAGGAATTGATAGGAAGATATGTATTTTTCCATGATGCGTGAACCTGACATAGGTAAGAGTCAATGGAATATCACTTGAAAGAAGTGATTTATTGGCCAAAAGAATAAAGAACCAAAAAGCAAAGGCCAAACTAATTTTTAAAGCCAGTTAGAAGCTAGTTGCTCGTAATTTAACCAATGAAAAAAAGAAAAACATCATGCCGATCGTTAAACAGTCGGTGCATGATGTTTGATTTAAATAAAAACCGATGCAGAATTTACTTTTCATATATCTCATTGTATCTTTAGTCCGTTTCTTTCCAAGCGCCATCTCAGTCTTTATTGGATGTGTTGGTGTTAAACGCTATAAATCGGCCATCCGCAATACCCGTCAGCTTCGCATGGTACACGTTGTTCTTTTGCGCTGCTAACACCAGGTAATGAAAGCGATAGAAATAATGCAGTAGCAATACCAAACAGAGCAAATTTTTTCATAAATCTTCCCCCTAGTAAGTTTGACTTCCCAAAAAAGTTTACGCGCGGTGAGCTGCTCATGTAGCGAAACGTATCCAACCATTGTGTACAGTGTTCCGGTATAAAAAACGAACGAAATTAGGATGATAGGTAGACGGAAAAAGACCATCCCTCTGCGGCGCACATAGCTTTTGGGACGGTCTTTTTAAGTACTATCTAATATTACGCGGGACACATGCAATGTTTTCCTGCTGGTATACACTCCCGTGGGCATGGGCGGATTGAGTTAGCACCAATTTTTTGAAGTAATTTCTTTAACATTGTTATTCACCTCCTGAAATGGAAAAATAAAACTTTTCCTTTAATAGTAACACACGCGCACTCTAATTAACATGCAAAATATCAAAAATTCAGAAAATACGTCGATGTCGTAGTTATTAAACTACGAATTGTGATAACAGAGAGGGGAAATTGTTGCATGCTGACTGATATCTGCGACAATGTAAGCATTATCGTTCGATGATCGCTAACTTGAATCAGCAGCTAATCATGAACAAACGTTTAAGGGGGAGTGATATAGTTGATATAGGGTATTTGAAACTCATCACAAACTGACGTATAATCGGTATTATTTATTAATCACTAAAAGGGAGGCGATCTTGCAATGACGTCAGTCAATCGTAAAACGGAAATCATTTCTGCTGCCATTGAAGTCTTTGCTGAAATCGGATATTTCCGGGCAACAACAGCGCAAGTGGCAGAGCGTGCAAAGATTTCCCAGCCGTATATTTTCAAGTTTTTTGCATCGAAGGAAGCTTTGTTACAGGCAGCCTTGGAGGCGTCGTGGGAGCGGATCATAGACTCTTTCCGTCTCGTTGTGGAGTCCGCATCCAAAGAGCAATTGGAAACAGATTTAATCAAGGCATATGAAAAGATTTTGGCTTCCCATCAAAATGAGATACTTCTTCAAATGCAGTCCCAGACGATTCAAGAGCCTTCGATTCGAGAGGCAATGCGCGAAGGGTTTCGGGAGGCTCGTCAGATCGTCCTAACAGCTTTTCGTGAAGCGGGCATTGCGAGCCCAGAAGAGAGAACGCTTATTTTCCTGGCAAGAGGAATGCTGTGTAATATTTCAGCAGCTTTAGGCATGCCGGAATTGATGGAGGTGTAACGGAGAAAAAGTTGCGACAATTAGTTATTGACTAATCACTAACTAACGAGTTATAGTTCAAATTAGTTAGTGATTGATCAATCACAAATAAAACGAGTGGAGATGATCCCAATGAAAAAAGCGATTGTAGTCGGGGCGACAGGCGGAACGGGAGCGGCAATTTTGGCGGAGCTAATCAATCGAGGGGTTGAAACGATTGCTTTTGGGCGTTCTCTACAAAAGCTAGAGCAAATGGCGTCAGAGCTGGGGAATCCAGAACATTTGTCACTGGCCGTCGGGGATGCATTCCGGTCTCAAGACATCGTAGCAGCATCGGAGGGAGCGGATGTACTATTCCATTGTGCAAACGTCCCTTATCACGAGATGGTAAATAAGCTGATCCCACTTGGCGAAGCGATCATGGAAGCCGCCAATAAGAGAGGTTTGAAGGTTGTTGCGGTAGACGGCATTTATCCATACGGGAGAAAGCAGATGGAACCAGTGACGGAGGAGCATCCAAAGCAACCGCATACGAAGAAAGGAAAAATCAGGCTGGCATTTGAACAGATGCTGTTTAGCAGTCGCTGGGATCATGCACGAACGATGATTGTCAGATTACCGGATTATTACGGACCTACTGCTAATCAGGCATCGTATTTGGGTTCCACACTCGAGGCAATTGCGGTTGGAAAACCGGGGCTTTTCATTGGGAATATGCATGTTCCTCGCGACTTTGTTTACTTGCCGGATGCGGCGAAGATGATTGTAGAGTTGGCCAGTCGAGAGTTTGCCTATGGACAAAACTGGCACATTCCAGGTGGAGGCATCATTTCCGGTCGAGACATCGTCCGAATCGCCCAAAAAGCAAGTGGCACCGTGAAACCTGTCATTCCTCTTGGGAAAATTGGTTTGTCTTTGCTGGGGATGTTCGTCCCGGTGATGAAGGAGGTTGTCGAGATGCTATACTTAACCGAAAAACCATTGATCCTTAGCGGAGAAAAATATGAACGGCTTATTGGACCGATCCCAGTAACCAATTTCGAGGAGGGTATTACGGCAACGATCAAAGATTTACAGAATCGTACTTCCATGAAATAAATGATAGCTGGTAGTTATTGATTAATCACTATCATATGATCTGAAAAAAATCTTTAAATATTCCTTTACAGGAATATTCTCTTCGGTGTATATTTTACCTAACAAGATGATCACAATAACGCTGAAGGGGATGAGAGGAACGTAGAATCCATTATGTAACGAGGTGAGAGACATGTCAGGGATGAATCCGGGCATGGACATGGCGACGCTGAGTGCTTTGGCTGAACCGAATCGTATGAAAATCGTCGAACTTTTGCGCGACGGTCCTCTAACTGTAGGGGAAATCGCAGACCAACTGGGGCTTCGCCAGCCCCAAGCCTCGAAGCATTTGAAGGTGCTTAGTGATAACGGGATCGTGGATGTGAAGGCCGAGGCCAATCGCCGAATTTACAAGCTCAGGCCCGAGCCCTTCCGAGCGTTGGATTCTTGGGTGAAGTCGTTCCAGCGTGCTATGGAAGAAAGATTTGATAATCTGGAAGACTATTTGCGGGAATTGCAGAATAAGGAAAATACTTGAGAGCCATTCAAATGAATGAGGAGGAATTACTATGTCAAGAAACACAATGGTTTCAAGGGTAGAGAACGAGCGGGTGTTGGTACTGGAGCGTGTATTTGACGCGCCCAGAGAGCTCGTGTTCAAGATGTTTAAAGAGCCTGAGCATCTCAAGCGTTGGTGGGGACCGAAAGGCTGGGAACTCCCGGTTTGTAATGTCGATTTCCGTCCAGGCGGTGTTTGGCACTACTGCATGAAATGTGTAGATAAGAATCAAGGTGATTTTTACGGTATGGAATCTTGGGGCAAAGGCGTTTATAAGGAAATGGTTGAGCCAGAGAAAATCATTTATACCGATTACTTTTCAGATGCAGAAGGCAACACCAATGATACTATGCCTTCGACAGAGGTTATGATGGAGTTCATCGATCTGGGTGGCAAGACGAAGCTGGTCAGCCGTTCTGAATATGTATCTGCGGAAGCCCTCAAAACTGTCATGGACATGGGCATGCTAGAGGGTATCACCCAAACGTGGGATCGTTTGGAAGAGAGTCTGTACGAGATCAAGTGAGGGACATATCGAAAAGGCCGCCTGGGATGGAGACCCGGCGGCTTTTTCATTTTCGTTGCAGATTTACTTCACCATCAGCGAGATAAAATCGTTTAACTTATCCAACGAAATCATATTTTGATTGCATGTCACACTGTCTTGGCAAATGTAGTTTCCTTTTTTCAAATACGTTCCATCTCCAGAACCTTTGGCTTCGAGGACGAACATGCCGAGTTCCTCAAAGCGATTACAGAGCGCACAGACGCCTTTTTTATTTACGTTTGTAAACTGTCCGTGAATGCCGATCAGTTTTCCTTCGTGGTAAGCGACAATATATTTCTTTTCCGTCGCAGTGTCTAGCCAGCTCACATAAGAGATTTCTGAAAAATCGATCTCAGCTAAATTCGAGACTTTAAGCTTCTTTACTTTAGGAAAGAGCTTCTTAATGGAAGTCTCTGTGAGAGCAGGGAATGGAATCACAAACGGTGAAAGCTGCTGCAAAAACTGCTTTCCTTCTGCCTTTTCTTTAATCGAATCAATCGGATGCAAAATTTCTTTTTGTTCTTCTGTCATGTTCGGGAACAACTGAAAGATTTCTTCATGGGCAATTTCTTTGCGAGCCCGAATCACGTTGACATCTGTACTGGTCGCATAGGCGTTCATGATTGCTTGAACACGCGATTTAATGAAGTGATACTGATGCGTATGGATAAAAGGTTCCATGTTGCGGTTCCTCCTGTTTCTGTCTTGTAAGGTGGGTTCCTCTTTACTTTAGTGTGTTTGCAAGAAAGGAGAAAGGGAAAGGACATTTCCCAAAAAAACTCGCCATAAAAAAGCACTGACAACCTGAATGGAAAGGTCGTCAGTGCTTTATAAACGTCTATTTGGTATACACGATTTTTTTAATCGTCTCTGTAGACAAAAAGTATTCCTCCGCTAACTGAGAAATAGCCGTCCCGGCCCGAAAACTGCTTTTAATAGCCGTATTCCGCTCATCCAGGAGTTTTCTCCCGCCTGTGCGCGTTCCCCATTTTTGATGGGTTACTTTTGTCTTTGGAATATAAATGGTTTCTCCTTGCACGTACTTTTGAATTTCTGCAAGTAACGATTCAGGAAGGATTAAATTTGCTTTCACACATTTCATTTCTGCTCGCTCCTTATTTATAGATAGGCAAATAAGGGGCAAAGCCAAGAAATAGGAAATGAGATACGCAAATGAAGGCGATGATTCGATTAAACGTAAGACCACCTCATGCAAAGTATCGCCTCACTATTTCTAGGCTTTGCATGAGCCGCTGCGGTATGTGGCAAATTGAGAGCATTCGCCATTGGTACACCCCCCTCGAGGTCCATTTAAAAAACGGTGTCCCTTTTCCTTTTCGGAAAGGGAGTATTTGTAATTATATAAGAAAATGACGTTTTTGTATAACGATACTTACAAAAATGTGAGCGGATATGGAATGCTCATTTACAACCTTTTGAAAGTCCAATATAGTAAAGGTATCTAATGTGAAAAGAGGTTTTGATTGTATATGATGAAACTGATAATCGCTAAGTAAAATTCGAATGAATTTTATATGGGAAAAGGTTACATGAAGGGCGTGCCCTTGGTTTATTTTTTATACCTTTTTTCAAGAGCGATTAGAAGGCCATTATATCTCATCAAAACAAATTTCACGTTTGTGCATGATATCTATTCTGTTTGGGATAGGTATCTTCATTACAACGATAAATTTGACCATGAGAAGAGAATTCTTCTTGTGGTCTTTTTTATTGGAAAGAAGGGATTGCTGAAAAGAAATGAATGATAACAGACAGCACAAACAACAGAATGGGAGGTTTTTACATGAGTGAATATCGATTGATTAGCGACTACAAGCATATCAAAACATATAAGGAAAGCTTTCATGACCTCGCCAAACAGATCTTTCAGCTCGATTTTAAAGAATGGGATAACAAGGGCTTCTGGAATGACAGCTATGTCTGCTATTCCTATTTGGATGGGGATCAGGTTATTGCTAACGCTTCTGCCAGTAAGATGATCGTGACATCCAATGGGAAGGACTATCAGGCACTTCAGATCGGAACGGTCATGACGCATCCAGCTTACCGCAACCAAGGGTTGGCAGCGAAATTGATGAACCATATTCTTGAAACATGTGAGCAGGAATACGATTTTATTTATTTGTATGCCAATGATACCGTACTCGATTTTTATCCGAAGTTCGGATTTGAGAGAGTACAGGAAAGTAGTTTTCGCTTAATGGCATCTGATTTAAAAGAGAAAGTAGGACAAAAATCAGTCTTGCGCAAGCTAGATGTTGATAACGAGGCTGATTTTATCGTCATGAAGGAGTTTGCTGCTAAACGTATCCCCGTTTCATCGAGACTGGCCGTCAAGGATAGCGAGCATCTGTTGATGTTTTACTTTCTTCTTGTTTTTCGGGATGCGATCTATTACGTCGAGGAGGAGGATGTGATTGTCTTATTGGAACGAGAAGACGACCAACTGCATGTATTTGATCTTGTAAGTAAAAAGCCAGTTGATACAGAAGCGGTCATTTCCCATTTGGTAACGGCTGAGACAACGATCATTCATTTTCACTTTATGCCGGATAGTGAGAATGAGAAAATCCAATCTGTTTTAATGACAACGACGGATGACGTCTTATTTGTTCGTCCCTCGTTAAAAATGGAGACAGAACATTTTCGTTTTCCACTTACTTCACACGCATAAAAGGTTTGAAATGACACATCAGGTGAAACAGTAAAATAGAAGGGATGAGCAGACGTCCAGTATGGAAGGATGTGAGGGGAAAAGCATGTGCGGCCGTTTTACTCTCGTAACGAACTTGGAGAAATGGAAGGAACGATTCCAAATCGAAGTCATTCCATTTGATGCAAAGCCACGGTACAATATTGCACCAGGTCAGTTCATTCCAGCGATTATTGCTGATCGTGGCGAACGACGTATGGGTCAGTTGAGATGGGGGTTAGTGCCGTCCTGGGCTGCCGATGAGAAGAGCAGCTACAAAATGATCAATGCGCGTTGCGAGGCATTAAATGAAAAGCCCGCATTCAAACAGCTTTTTGCCCGAAAACGATGCATCCTTCCTGCTGACAGCTTTTATGAGTGGATGAACGCCATCACAGGGAAGCAACCGATGCGGATCATGATGAAAACCGAGGAACCATTTGCTTTTGCTGGCCTGTATGATACGTGGATGAATCAAGAGGGAGAAAAAGTACATACCTGCACGATCGTTACAACAAAGGCAAATGAGCTCATCGAGAATATACATAATAGTAAGATCTAATTACATACTTTGTCATACAGATGCTTCAAATCACAAAAATTATATAATGTGGTACATAATATGTGTATACCTGATCATTAAAACGAAATGAGGTTCTAAAATTGAATGAAAAATCGATTTCGACTTTATCATAAACCAGAAAGTATACAAAGCCGTTTTTCTATCCTTGTTTTGGATGAAAATTCGGAACCTTTTTTACCACTTATGTATTATTATGATGATCAAATTGGTCGGATAAGTAGAAGCTCAGTTACTACATATCTGCATTTGTTAATACCTTTTTTTGATTGGTTGACAGACCAAAGTAGTTATCAAGGAAAAACAATAGAATGGAAGGATTGCACGGCTGCTATCCAAGTTGCTATTAGGGACTACCTTATATCTGAAATGAAATGTAAGGTAAGAGATAAAAATGGCATAGAAATGGTTTTTTTGACTCAACAAAGTCCTCAGTCTATACGTATGTTTTTATCAGGTCTCAAAGGCTTTTACCGATCTATGATTCGATTAAAGCAATATACACATCCGCATCCTTTATTAGAATCAAATGCACCCCTCTTTAAAGAATTAGCTTTTTCCCTGAATGGTCAAAGAAGTAATCGACCAAGATTACCTGACATTGCCGGGACTGAAAACCCAAAAGAATATCGTAAGTATACAGATTCTTATTTTAAAGTAGTTAATGAAGAATGGAAGCCACATATCCTTGATGATCCGGAGTTGCCTGCCAAAATATTAATTGCGGGAAAGTTAGCCAGATGGAGTTTGCGAGAGGAAATCATACGTCGGTTGTTATTTGAAACTGGGGCAAGAGTCTCAGAAATTATTGAAGTAACAATCGGTGATTATCGAGCAAGATCCTCTATTCGAGAAATGAATACATTCAGTAAAGGTAGTCATGGCAGGAGGATTAAATTTTTGGCTTTTAGTCATGAAACTGCTATTTTATTAAAACGGTATATCAACGGAGAAAGAAAAGGAAATGATCGAGATCATTTATCCTTCGATACATTGCCTGATAATGCCCCACTGTTTCTAACAACGCGTGGTACACCTTACACCTATTCATCTTGGTACCCACACTGGAAAAAAGCACTTCTAGAAAGTGGTTTAAATGTTAACCCACATAAAACTAGACACTGGTACGTTACGCAGATGCTTAGAACTATCTATGAAACGTCCATGTCTGACGGTGAGACACAACGCCGTATTAATGAATTGATTAAATATATGAAATGGGAAAGTAACACAACGATTGATACATATGAACATTACTTTGATGTAAAGCGACATATAGTTGCGCAAGACTTTCTTTTTCAGAAGATGAAAAAGGACGAGCAAGTATATATTAAGCAGAAACGAAAAAAATGTCTTAAGCAAGGCTGCCAAAAATCTAAAGATACCACTTCAATTATTTCGGTTTCTAATGACGCAAATGATGAGGAAATCCGCGATCTAATTGAGGGATTGGAGTAAATATGAAGGTTCAAGAACCCAAACAAGTTAGTGAGCTTTTTATAAACAGTATAGCCGAGCATCTTCGCGATTTAAGGGATAAGAATGGTATTTCACTATGGCAACAGGTACACCAAAAAAATATTAACTATTTTAATAAAAACTGCATTGGCTATCCTTGGACAAATCATTTGGCATTAGTAATGTTAGTTAGAGCTCTTAATAATCAGGATCCTCACTCAATTAAATGTACACAAGTATCCCTACATTCGCGTTTTAAAGATCTTTTCGCCTATTTTGATTTAACCACAATGGAACAATGGGAGCCTGACAGGCATATGTACGAATACTTAAAGAAAATAGTCCTCCCAGAGCACACAGATCATCAGAGGTATCGTTTCTTTGTCAATTATCATGCCTCACTGATTTTAGAAAACCAATGGTTTACTACAAAATTAAGTGAACAACAGAAAACAAATATAAAGCCCTTTCTACTCCCGATAACGCTTATAAACAAAGAAGAATTTTCATTTAGTAGGACAATTATTGAAAAACAGCAAGCCTGGCGAAAAAATGAAACCGATGCGATTGTACCCCATTATGTCAAAATTCGTGCTGAAGCACATTTACGATGGAATCGATTAAACCGATTAAGGAATAAGTATAGAGAAGTCGTCAACAAGATAACTTCCAAAACAAGTTTACCCATAGAATTTTGGTATGATGACATTGACACTAACCTAGAACATCAGAATGGAGAACGGTTTTATTTTCGACTCTGGGATAGAAGCTCCTTTGTGTTGGCACATCCCGAGAATTATAGCTCGGATACCCTTGGTCATGCGAAACGAAGAACCAGTTCTTATGCTAAAGAAGAGTTTTTCTTGGAGTTCATTAAGGCTGAAGATGTAAAGACCGGATCAAGTGTTGGATGTGAGGGTTTTTGGTTCTCCGATCTACTTTGTTATAAAGTTATTGGCAAATGGTATGCAGGTTGTCCTGATGAAGAAAAAGATATTAAGAAGCAGTTTTTACTCCAATGGGGATATGGAGACGAGCATAATAAAGAGCTATATCCTGCTCCTTTTGATGCAGAAATAGGAGGTCTTTTAAAACAAGGTCAATTTGTAACGATGAATCAAGAGAACGCCGAAGGCGTTTTAATTAATGTTGAGCCACTATACGCTGCAGCAACTTTTGGAGTAGCAGCCGTTGATATATTAACAACAACCGGTGCGCGTGCAAATGAACTGCTTCAGATTAGCTCCACAAAAGAGTGTATAGTCGTAGCTAATGACACATCCTTAGTGCCCCCACTAAAAAGATATATTTTGCGAGTTGTACCAAAGGGCCGCGACACATTAGAAAATTATTATGTTAGTGAGGAAACCATTAAACTCCTTTCAAAAATCAAGAGTCTTTTAAGAGAACATTATCAACAAGAAAAGATACCCTGTGTTAAGTACAGAGATCAGAGAGACCATTTGTTTGACAGTAAACCTTATTTTTTTCAGTATAAACACAAGCATTTCAACAAAAAAATCATAAATATCTGTGTTCGATTTCTTTTGCATGGAATTGTTATGAAAACTCCAGAAGGTAAACAAGTAACACTTAAATCACATCTCTTGAGACATGCGTTCGCAACCCACGCCGTTCAGGTCGAAAAGTTACCGATTGATGTTGTCGGTGCATTGCTTCATCAGAAAAACTTAAGGGTTACAGAATATTATTCAGAGCCGACACCTAGTATGATTTCACAACACGTTCATGATTGGCTCAGCGTTACCGCCACCCATCTTAATGTCAGTGAAGCTATTTTAAGAGCACCTACAGAACTGCAAGAAACGATTAAAGAATTGAGCACAAAAGCCGGTACGCTTACACAAGTAACCGGGGGTATTTGCTCAATTGATGCCCTATGCCCTATTAAGTTTGCTTGCGTGGGGTGTAGTGCCAAAGTACCCGTTCCAGAAAAGAAGAATGAAATAGAGGACATGAAGTCTTGGGCAATTGAAAGTAAAGCTTTCTTTGATAAAAAAGGTCAAATACTAGAATCCAGAAAACTAAATGAAGTGATTCGAAATTGTAACAAGGAACTGCAAGAAATTGAATCGATAGTAGGGTACCGAAAGGATGAAAAATATGACCCAGAGGTTAGAATTAGAACGCCCCTGGCTTCAAAAAAACTATTCTAATAAACAAGAACGAACACTTAATTTAGTAATTAAGGGAGTGGACTTTCTTAAACAAAATCAGAAGGTTGTTAGTTTAGCAAATCTTGAACATGCAACGAAGGTTATTGATCCAATGGGAAGAGGAGTTCATCGGAACACGATAAGAACAAACGTTATAGCATATGATTACTATAAAAATCATAGCTCTTCTTACCAGAAGAGATCCCAAATAACAAATAAACGGGGTTCGTCGCATTTAAATGTGGATTCTAACGTGAATTTTGAACATATTAAACCTGAACGTAATCTTGAGAATGTAAAAAAGAGATATCGAAAAATGACAAAGCAAGAGTTAATTAATAAATTAATTCAAGCAGAACAACATATTGCGGAGAAGCATAAAGAATGGCTCATTAACCAATTTGAAAAGTTGAAGTAACTGCAAGATACCTATTTATTTAAATGATTTACGCAAAGTATATTATTCCATGTTTGCAAGCAAAAAGCCGGTTATTCCTTAGCATAGGATAACCGGCTTTTCATATGTTTCTTAATGTACTTTTTCACTATTGGATGTTCAGAGAAAATAAAGAAGTCGACTGATGTTGTTGATCTGAGATATTTCAGTATAAAAAAGTTCATTCAATACCATAGAAAAAATAACAAGCTATCCAATCTTTCCATACAGAAAAGCCAGTCATAAAACACGTTAGTTCAACAATTTTCCGGTTACTTATGATACAGTGCGGCGTATTGTGTCTCAGTATAACGCTTTGGAGAAGAGTGAAGTGCGATTTGTGGTTGTCGAATTTACCACTTGCGCGGATATGTTTTCGTTTCTTGACAGATAAAACTTAGTTGAAAAACCTTCGATACTGCTCTGGTTTTATCACAAGTGGTTTCTTATATTTTCTTCTCCAATTTGTATTAATTTATTCAATAAATCGCTTGTGATAACTGGCTTAACCCGATTGGAGATAATGTTTTGATATTCATTATGGATTTTTATTCCTTTGTCTTTTCCATAACACTCAACAAACGGGTTTTTATTTGCTTCATGTGTAGAAACAAAAATTTTCTTTAAATCCTTATCCATTGTACAAAACAAGAAAACTTCATTTGAGTGGTTATCTTCCCAATACAAGGTACTCCAGAAAGATAGATAAGTTAAATCCCATGCCTGATTTCTACATTTCTTTAATATCTCATCGACTTGCTTAATGTTAATCTGTTTAATTTTTCGTGAAAACAACATACACGCATAAACCAAGGTATACTGACAAAACAATAAGTTATTATTGTTCCACTTAATGAACTCAATCAACTTTTCAGTATTTCCTAATTCTTGATTTGCTAATAGAAAACTTATATGTAGCATTTCAGCATAGTGCATCTTATAATGGTCGCTCTCAACATTAAATATATAAGAATTCAAGTCTTTTGAAAGTGTCATCTGTGGTATGGTTTCTGTAATCCCCAAGGCTAGATCTAGCCACTGAAGAGGAGAATAAAAATTAAATAACTCAAGGAATATATTATTCTCTTTACTAGCCTTCAAATCATCATTTAAATTGTAAGCATATTCATTAAGTGCAATCCCTGCAGTAATTCTCACTCCATTAAAGTTAGCCCAAAACATGATGCTTCCTATTACTTTTAGGAGATAACTATCATTAAGAGTACCGTGTAGACACAATTCAATAAGTTTAGTGAGGATGTTTCTATCAAGGATTAGAATAAATTCTCTGCCATTGTAATTTGTGAAATCAGGAATTCCTTTAGGAGAAATTCTGGGATGGAATATTAGTTGGTTTTGGAGGAGGAACATCGTTACTTCTTTAATATGTTCTTCAGAGATCTTAATAATCTTCATATCTTCTCCTCGTTTTTATTTTTAGTAAGATTCAATTTGTAGATAACATCCTGTATTCACGCCGTCTGACGTCAGTCGGAAGTGTTCTGCTTGCTAAAATTGTAATCAATCTGTGAACCGAAGTCGTCAGTTTGATGTGCGAATAGGTGTTTAGCTAGTGAAAAATAAAGCCATAGCACAGAAAAAGAGGACAATAATCTACCCGAATAGGTAAAGAGCACATCTTTCTGAAATGTGCTCTTTCTTGTTTTTGAAATTTTATCTTGAATCAAATGCTTTTAGAACATCCTCTACAAGCCTCGAGATGATCTTCATTTCATTAATATTGCGTTCTTTCAAAAGTAAACCAATATAATCGGCTATCTTGTCTTTTTCTAATTGATCACTTGATTTGCTTTTATGGTATGTGTCAAACAATGCCCCTGGATGCACATCCAATGCTTCTGCGATACGTTCTAACGTATCAAGGGAAATATTCTTTTCTCCTCTCTCAATAGAGCCAATGTACGATTGAGGTTGATGTACTCGTTCACCCAATTGTTCCTGCGTTAATCCCCTATTTTTTCTTAACAACCTAATTCTGGTACCAACATGAGATGCTATGTTAGGCAAATCTCCACCACCTCTCTTTATCAGAGTAGGAAAGTGGACGATGTGGTTGAATACACTCTATGCATATATTTCTAATTGATTTTAGATGTTTTAAAATCTATATTGGAAATTAGAATATCGATTTTAAGGAGACTATCATCATGAATACACTACCTAGCCAAATTGTCATTGAAAATGTCTTGCAATGCAAAATTCGAGGTAAAGTAGCCTATCAAAGTCATTTCCCTGCCTCAGTAGGGCTTCAGCTAACTTATGTTAAACCATTTGATTCAACTATTGTGAAGGGATATCAACGGCCAGTAGACTTAAAGCGCTGTAAAGACTTCTCTAAATACTTGTCTATGGGAGAAGATGCTCTTTTTACGCCTATTCTTTTAAATGCCGCGTCAAATTGGGAATTTTTTAGCTACGATCGTCAACGGCCCGCATATGGTCGACTCATATGTAGAGGAAAGGCGTCACTAATGGATGGTCAACATCGTATGGGTGGGATTCAAAATTATATTCGGGAGACAAACGCCGACTTAAATGTACCTTTTCTTGCGTTTCATTGTTTGGACGAGGATGAAGAGATAAAGTTATTTGACACTATCAACACAAAAGCAAAAGGAATTGGTACATCACTTAGCAAATTCTTACGTCGCGATTCAGATGACATTAGCTGGGTTGCTACGGAATTAATTGCACTAAAGGAAAGCCCTTTTTTTCATATCGGAAGCATTATTGGCAAGCGTAGCAAGGGCCGTCATGTGACTCTACAAAATCTATATAGATCGCTACATTACCTAACGTCGGATAATTTGCTGTCTAGTTTATCCAAAGAGGAGAAACTTGCAGCATCACTGTGTTATTACGATACCATAAGACAGACATTCTCTGATGAATGGAATGATTACAAAGGCTATAGGTTAGTTCATATTGTTTGCTTAGATGCACTCTCTATTGCCGGACGTGACGTACTATCCAATTGTCTTGTAAATGGAAAGAAGCAATTAGATCACTCTGAAATTCAACGACATGTAAAACGATTATCATTAGATTGGTCAGTTGAAGGGCCTCTAAAATATCTGAAAGGTATAAGTGGTTCCAGAGCGTTAGCCTCAAACTAAAAAGAACAAATGCTTCCCGAATAAAGGGAAGCATTTTTTTAGTGGCTTCGATATCAAAAAGAAAACTATAATAAAGAATAATTAAAATAACGAATCTAGTTTGTAAAAAACAACTATGCTCATACCTTTTCATTGACTGTTCGAATAGTCTCCTGCTTTTATACCTGATTCCTATTTTTTTCGATTCCTCACACGATTCATCATGATAAGTTAAGTGTTTTACTGGTACTAGACTACTATTTTTATTACTGAACAATCTGAATACATGGCTTGTTAGTAATGACAAAGGAAAATGCCGAAATATGTAGAATTATTAGGTGGAATTTATTGTTATTTTTATGAGGGAGAGTGCTCAATGCGGATTAATAAAGTAAAAATAAAGAATTTTAGGCTTTTAAAAGACGTAGATCTAACACTCGAGCAAAAAACAACTGTAATAGTTGGACGCAATAATTCTGGTAAGACCTCTTTCACTGAGGTTTTTAGACGGTTGTTATCAGATAACACTCCAAGATTTAACTTAGAAGACTTTTCAATCTCAGTTCAGGATGATTTTTGGAATGCCTTTATTCTAATGAAACAAGGGAAAGAGGATTTAGAAATCAGGGAAATCCTTCCGTTTATAGAGGTAACACTCTCTCTCAATTATGATATAGAAACTGATGATTTTGGTCCGCTTAGTGAATTTATTGTAGATCTTAATCCAAGCTCCACAGAGGTAATCGCAAACATTAAGTATCAGCTGAAGGATGGAAAAATCAATTCGTTTTTTGAAAATCTTCACTTCTCAGGAGAGTCGGATAAACTAGCGGATGAAAAGAAAAACTTCTTTAGAATGATGAAAGAACGGGTACCTCAACTGTATTCCGCGTATATATATGCTATAGATCCAGGAGATGATACTAATCAAAAGGCTATAGATATTTCTAAGTTTCGTACCCTTTTACAAACGGGATTTATTAACGCCCAGCGTGGTTTAGATGACACTACCCATAGAGATAGTGAGGTTTTAGGCAAGGTAGTCGAGCGTATGCTAGATATTGCAAAAACGGAGACTGCCTCACCAGAAGATAATCAAACTGCTTCAGCTCTAGAAGAAGCAGTTAAAGACATTCAGGAAAAACTTGATACTGATTTTAACGAACATCTCAATAAGCTGCTCCCAGCGCTTTCTCTCTTCGGATATCCGGGCTTAAATAATTTACCACTACATACTGAAACAACTCTTGATGTCAGAAGACTTTTAGAAAATCACACTAAAGTCCGTTACCCAGGAATAAATGGCATTAACCTTCCTGAAACTTATAATGGGTTAGGATCTAGAAATTTAATATATATATTATTCCAGCTCTTTGAGTTCTTTAAATCGTATAAAACTCAGAAAACAGCCCCTAACTTTCATTTGGTTTTTATAGAAGAGCCTGAGGCACATTTACATCCACAGATGCAAGAGGTCTTCATCAGGAAATTAACTGAAATTGCTGATGATTTTTCCAAAAGCTTTAACAATGGATCACCTTGGCCAATTCAATTTGTCATAACAACTCACTCTACACATATAGCTAACGAAGCACCATTTGAAGCAATAAGATATTTTTTAAGTACGAGATATGGGGAGATTTACACCCGAGTGAAGGATTTGAGAAAGGGTTTTTCATCTGATTCCAATAACGAAGAAGACAAGGAATTCTTACATAAATATTTAACTTTAACAAGGTGCGATCTGTTTTTTGCGGATAAAGCAATTTTAATAGAGGGTCCTACTGAACGGTTACTCATGCCAAGAATGATTAAAAAGATTGATGCAACAAAGCCACCTGAAGAAAGTTTATCTAGTAAGTACTTGTCGATCGTTGAAGTCGGTGGTGCTTATGCTCATCATTTTTTTGCATTCCTCAACTTTTTAGAGCTACGTACTTTAATTATTACAGATATTGATACAGTAAAACCAGTTGTTCAAAGTAACGGAACATATCGTAATAAATGTGTGGTGGCGGAGGGTACTCACACAAGTAATACGTGCATTAAAAAATGGTTTGGTGACAATGAGATAACACCAGAAATACTAATAAATAAATCAAATGAAGAAAAGTGTAACGGTTTTATACGTATTACCTATCAAGTTCCAGAAACAACTGATCCTGCAAGTGAAGAGATAACTAATGCAATTAACCAAGTTGCTGCAACTATAATTTCGGATATCGATATGCCAGATACCGATATTATGAAGGCTTCAGAGGGTAGTGAAACAATAGAGGTGGTGCAGGAATCGGTCCTGTTACAAGGGCCGACTGGAAGAAGTTTTGAAGACTCATTCATGTTAGCGAATAAGGATTTGTTTGGTATTGTAGGAAATACCAGTATAGAACTAGCACAAGATGCTTGGGAAAAAGCTAAAAAAATTGATAAGACCAACTTTGCTCTCGATTATGCTATTAATAACACTGAATGGAATGTTCCTACCTACTTAAAAGATGGTTTATGTTGGTTGGCCGCAAATCCTGAAGTAGGTGCTGGTGATACCCCTATAGATAGCACATCAACCGAGGTGAGAACAGATGAATGAGACGTTTACTATGAACCCTGCAGAAAAGGCTGCTAAAGAAGCTCTCGACCGTGTATACGCATGTATAGAGCAGCGAAAAAGCTTTGTACTTGAGGCTGGGGCGGGTGCAGGTAAAACATATTCGTTAATCCAGGCATTAAGATACTTAGTTCTAAATCAGGGCTATGCCTTACAACGAAAAGACCAGAAAATTGCTTGTATCACTTACACTAATGTAGCTAGGGACGAAATTGAATCTCGTACCGATCGTAATCCGGTGATTTTTTCAGCAACGATTCATGCTTTTTGTTGGTCATTAATTAAGGATTTTCAACCTAAATTACGTGAAATTTTACCACAACTGGATAAATGGCCTGATAGACTTAGCGATGTTGGAGAATTAAATAATCATTATATAAAATATGATTTAGGTTACCCAAAAGTTGAGGATAAACAAATATTACTTGGTCATGATGATGTTTTATCTTTAACGATACGATTTATCGAGGATATTAAATTTCGAAAAATATTAAACCATCGATTTCCTATCATTTTCATTGATGAATATCAAGATACAGATATAAAGTTTGTGGATTCTATAAAGAAACATTTCTTAGATTTAAATGAAGGACCGCTGTTCGGCTTCTTTGGGGACCATTGGCAAAAAATATATGGCTCAGGATGCGGTATTATTGAGCATTCAAATGTAGAAAATATAGGTAAGCGAGCTAATTTTCGCTCGAGTAAGACAATTGTTGAATGTTTGAACCGAATGCGACCTGACTTAACGCAAGAAGTAAGTGATCCTTCTGTGGAGGGTTCAATACTTGTTTACCATACGAATGATTGGCAGGGTGTACGACGCTCGGAATCTCACTGGAAAGAAGACCTTCCCTCTGACATTGCTCATATGTATCTTGAGGAGACTAAACGTGAGCTCACTAAAAGTGGGTGGGATTTTTCACCGGATAAAACGAAGATTCTTATGTTGACTCATAATTTACTTGCCCAAGAACAAGGGTATCGCAATATCGCGGATGTCTTCTCTCGAAACGAGTCATATATAAAAAAAGAAGATGACTATATTGCATTCTTTGTTAACACACTTGAACCAGTATGTGTTGCTTACGAAAATCGAAAGTTTGGTCAAATGTTTTCTGCTTTAGAGGGGAAAACGCTAGTTATTCGTTCTCATAAAGATAAGAATGAATGGGCAACCCATATGAATACACTTCTTTCTCTTCGTAAGAATGGAAACATTGGTATGGTTATTGATCATTTACGTAAAACGAAATTTCCACCTTTACCTGAAAAAATAGGACGAATTGAAACAGGTCTTGAATCGTGGAGTACCATGAAAGAACTGGATGAAAATGAAAAAAAAACATTTGAAAGGATTACTAAACTTAAAGCAATTGCTTATAAGGAAGTCATTGCTTTGGCAAATTTTATTGAAGAAAGAACGCCATTTGCAACAAAACATGGTGTTAAAGGAGCTGAATTCGATAATGTGTTAGTGGTTATCGGTCGGGGCTGGAGTATGTATAACTTTTCACAAATGTTGGAGTATGCTTCAATCGGTGTTCCATCCGGAAAAATGGACACCTACGAACGAAATAGAAATTTGTTTTATGTTGCGTGTTCACGTCCAAAGAAACAGTTGGCACTTCTCTTTACACAAAAATTATCAATTCATGCAATAGAAACCCTATCTACTTGGTTTGGCAAGGAGTCGTTTCGTTCTTTGGTGCTAAACCACGGAGACGAGATATCAGAACAAGGGTAAAGCTTTTACTGAATAATGATATAAACTATAAGGTAACACTTTATGTTACTTAAGTGTTCTTACCTTAAGATAAAACTGAAGTGAATACCATTGTTAACTGATGCTGTTGATCAATAATAAAGACATTTAATTTAGTCTAAAGTTGTTTAATTATGATAAAAATATCCGTCAATGAGTGGCGGGATTCCGTGGTCATTGGAGCTAATTTAATGAAATTGTATAATTTGTACAATGAAAAAATTCTATCAATTGATCGTAAAAGCAGGGGGTAATGATGGACAGGACGGAAGTTATAGCAATATCCAAAATCGCGACACTAATCAGTGAGGAAAAAATCATCAGAACCGATGATAACTCAGTGTGGGATAAAATACTATCCAATGCGGGACAAAGCGAATTATATGAGCGGTATGAAGAAAATTTGCAGCCATACACTTACAATGGAAAGTATGAGAATCCCAATCGGAAGTTTAAGGAGTTTTTCACGGCCATCAAAACGATTCTTAAGACCGTATACATGGAATCAGAGAACAGTGGAGAGTTCCAAAAACTCATGGAGGCAATCGTAGATGCCATCGACTTTAACCTTATCCTAGAAGGAAACCATGAGGAACTAGAGGAAGGCAATTACTATTACAATTTTAAGCAGTACATGGAACGTGTAGACGATCGGTTGGCGAAATTAGCGATGGAAACCATGCCATCGCCCGCTTACAAGGAATTCGTCTTAAACTTGAACATACTAAATCTGGACATCCAATTCGAAAACCGTAAGCTTAAGTTGCGCCCCTTGACGGAAGACGTAGAGCATGCTAATCAAACAACTAGCGTCATTATGGACTGGTTGAAGCATGATCATCCAGCCATTGCGGATGTTTATAAAGAGGCGCTCGAATCATACTCTAACGGGCAGCCAGTGTCATGCATTGCCAGTTGCCGTATCATCATGACAGGCCTGTTTTCGGAATCAAAGGACGAGCAGACTAAGTGGGCCAATGGGCTTCGGAACGTTAGTACGGATCAAAATATCCAAAACGTAACCGCAAAGGATATTATAGACAATAAGGCCAATCGAAACTTCAACTATCCTAGATTTCGATCGATCTATGGCCTCTACGTGATGACATGTGACTTAGGAGCGCACAATCTGGAGGGACCAATTATAGACGGAAGCGTACAACGCGAAGTCGCAACTATGAATGACGCGCTCCTCTGCTTACGAATGACACAGGACGTTCTCTTATGGGTTAAAGCAACGAAGCAAAGGTGAAGCCTTAATTGGGGGACAAATAGCCGAAATCGAGACATCAACTTCGAGGGGAACTGCCCCCCAGATAAATAGTTTTTAAACAGCATTATTTCTAACCCGGCCCGAATAACAGTCCGGGTTTAATGCATTTTTTGCCTGCGATTTAGTTAATTTTAATATCAGAGAACAGAGGTCCATTACCCGATAAATGTCACGGGAACAAAAGTTGTAGACTGGAGTTATTAATACTACACATATGTTGAATAGTAACTTTGGCAACTTTTTTAACATAAGTTATAGACTGATCCCTATAAATAAGCAGCATCAGACTAAGACTTGGAAAATAAGGACTTTGACTGCTGCTGTTATATAACGTTATCTCTCACAACGAAAACATGAAGAGGAAGGTCAATCAATGCAAATACTAAAATCTTCATGCTTAGAATGTTAACAATGTGTTACATCATATATAAAGTCAAGTAAATTAATAACTTTAACGATTTTGTTGACACTTAATATAAATGAGCGGATGCCTGTCATCTTAAAAAAAGAGGACGAGGACTTATGGCTTGATCGAGAGAAGTATGATCGGTTGCAGCTCCAGTCGCTGTTTACCCCCTATGATTCCAGCGAGATGATGGTGTATCCGGTATCCACCAAAGTGGGCAGCCCGAAAAATGATGATCCTTCCTGCATTCAAGAAGTAGAGATCGACTCATTGTTTGAAGATGAATCCTTTCGTAGGACCTGAACTCTTTGTCGTAATTCCTGTTCGGTTAACGACTCTAATTGCAACAAAGCCTCGTATGGATCATCACCCGGAATATGAAAGTATCGAGCAAATGCAGGCTCTGTTTTGATG
Source organism: Brevibacillus sp. MS2.2 (assembly GCF_013284345.1). Lineage (NCBI taxonomy): Bacteria > Bacillati > Bacillota > Bacilli > Caryophanales > Paenibacillaceae > Brevibacillus > Brevibacillus sp. MS2.2. Next base: position 57,000 of record NZ_JABSUZ010000020.1, on the reverse strand, counting down.
CCGTTTTGCTTCAGAGCTCTGATATGTTGGTACGCATGCACGCCTCCTATGTCTAGCAATCGTGCTTCGATGTCCATATGACGATAGGCATTTTGCTTTTCGACAGCTACCGGTTGAGCAAACAATTCAAACCAAAAGTCAGCTGTGAAAAACGAGATTACGCACGTAGGAGTAGTTTTTACATCTAGGTGTGTCACTTCAAATCCGGGAAAGCATCCAAACGCTGTACGAACAGCTTGCTCAAACTGTTCCAGATCGTGACTCTCGCAAATAATATCCAAATCGCTTTGCACAACGTCAATATCTAATGGGATGGTTCCGGCAAGCACAGGACGGAATTCGGATAGTACCTCCATGATGTGGGTCTGTTGTATCGCGTCCCACGCCGCTTTTTGGCGCATCGTCCCTCTACCCAAGTAAGAAAGATCATGCCAATTTCTCATGAGACTACCTCCAGTCTACTTTCTTTTAAAATAGTTTAGACAAAAGTGAATAAGTACGCAACGAAATTGGTCATCACTCGTATACCTAGATGAAGGGAGTGTAGTAGATGGAAATATTTTTGTGGGTAGTGGTTGTGTTATTGTTCTTGCTAAGCATCGCAGGAATTTTTTTACCCGTTTTACCTGATACGATATTACTGTGGGCGGGCTTCTTGCTCTATCACTTTTTCATTGCAGATCCGGGAGCGGGATTGCCGGCCTCCTTTTGGTGGGGAATGGTCGTTCTAAGTATTCTGCTTTACGGTGCTGACTTACTGACGAACATGTACTTCGTGAAAAGGTACGGAGGGTCCAAATGGTCGTCCATTGCTGCGGCGGTCGGAATTATTCTTGGGATTTTCGTTTTCCCACCGTTTGGTATGCTGATTTTGCCGTTCGTATTCGTCGTTCTTGTAGAGTTAATGGTGCAGAAGCAATCGATGGAGCGAGCAGTGAAAGCGGGCGTAGGTTCATTGATCGGATTTTTGGGCAGTGCAGTCGTAAAAGTCATCTTGCAAGTTTCGATGATCATCTGGTTTTTTGTCGCCAGATAACATATAGAAAACGAAAAGGACAGCCGAGGCTGTCCTTTTTTTACGTGGAAACTAGTGAATGAGTCGATAAACACCGATGACTTTACCGAGAATGGTGACATGCTCCAGAATGATCGGTTCCATCGTGGCATTTTCCGGTTGGAGACGGAAGTGGTTCTTCTCTTTGAAAAATCTTTTGACGGTCGCTTCGTCTTCTTCTGTCATCGCTACGACAATGTCACCATTGTTTGCTACGTGCTGTTGGCGAACGATTACGTAATCTCCGTCGAGAATTCCGGCATCAATCATACTGTTCCCGGAGACGCGCAGCATATAAACCTTGTCAGAAGTCACGATATTGTCTGGAAGAGGGAAGTATTCTTCCACATCCTCAATGGCAGTAATCGGTTGTCCAGCGGTTACTTTTCCGATTACTGGCACACGGACGACAGAGTCTTCGAAATTGTCTTGAAAACGATCTTCATCGGATAGCAATTCGATGGCGCGAGGTTTGGTAGGATCTCGACGAATGAGGCCTTTTTTCTCTAAGCGTGCCAAATGCCCATGTACCGTTGAGCTGGAAGCTAGTCCAACAGCCTCTCCGATTTCACGTACAGATGGCGGATATCCTTTATCACGAACTTCCTTTCGTATGAACTCGATGATGGCTTGTTGTCTACTCGATAATTTTGACATAGAAAGACACCCCTGATTTCTCGAACATATTTTCCTATATTATACCATGGGAGCTTGCGTTCGACAAACATAAGTTCGATTCTTTGTTGACATGAACATATGTTCTCATTTATCATGAGGTTATAAGTGATCAGAACGTATGTTTGTGAGGAGGCTATTATTATGAATTCATCGACTGTTCGTAATCGTTTCGAGAAAAAAGAAGAACGCCGTGTTCGTTTTGGTATCACGAGAGGACAAGCTCTCTTGTTTCTTATTACATTTACTCTCTTTTTTTATTTGTTGACCGAACTAGTGTTTGCTTCTTCGCCAATAGAGGAGCCACAAGGTATAGAAGTAACCGTACAATCTGGAGATAGCCTATGGTCATTAGCTGTTCAATACAATCCAGATCCGCATATGGATGTTCGAGACTATATAATAGAGATTAAAGATGCGAACGGTTTAGAGAGCAACAGGATTTATCCAGGTCAGACTCTCATCCTTCCTGATACTCCGTAAGTGTTCGGCTGTCTTGCGGGATCATTCGAATGTGGTATAATGAAGCGGCACTACTACAGAGTGGGAGGAACCAGCAGTGGTATCTGACGCAGAAATTAAACGCATTAACGAATTGGTCAAAAAATCTCGCGAAGAAGGTTTGACCGAAGAGGAAAAGCTTGAACAAAAAGCATTGCGCCAAAAGTACATTGACGCCGTTAAGCTTTCATTGAGAGCAAATTTGGATTCCATCCGTTATGTGGAAGACCTTGAAGAAAATAAGCCAAAACAGTAAGATAACAATTACTGATACGACAGACATCCTCGCTTGACGCTAGGGTGTCTTTTTCTGTGACATACATAACAGCTTTGATAGCCAAGGAGGGAAAGCGATGGCCTGGATAGCTGTGGCGGTTGGAGGAGCAGTTGGCTCTCTTTTGCGCTACCTATTGTCTTTACTCGCAAACCAACCGGGATGGCCGTGGGGAACCTGGATCGCCAATGTTTGTGGATCTTTGATCATCGGCATCTTGTTCGTGCTAGGGAAAGAACGTGGCATTTTATCTCCGACACTCTATCTTTTATTTGCAACGGGGGTCATGGGAGGATTTACGACGTTCTCTAGCTTCTCCTTGGAAGTGGTCTCTTTTTGGGGAGAAGGCCACTTGTTGCGTGGCACTTTGTACGCTCTTCTCAGTTTGGGAGTCGGACTACTTTCTTGTGCGGTTGGAATATGGTTGGCTAGGCAATGGTCCTAATACGTTCAATGACACGATACATGTGAGGGGGAATGATTGTGAGTACACAGCATCGTGATTATGAATTGGAACAAAAAAAGCTGGATGATACCATTTCAGCGATCGACGAAGAAATGGAGCAGCTTCGTAATGATATTCGCGAGGCAACAGATGACTATGTGAAACAGGTCGTTAACTATAATAAGGCAAAGGATTTGCGTTACCTAGAAGATCAGGGGCGAGAGAAGCCTTATTTCGGCAGAGTGGATTTCTTGAAGGATGAAATCTACGAGCTGGACCAGGTCTACATAGGAAAACGGGGAATTGTACGCAGTGATACGTTTGATTCTGTCGTCGTGGATTGGCGTGCGCCTATCGCCAGTCTTTATTATTCCGGTGAGAGCAAAGACGCGTTTTACCGGATGGGACGCGAGATCGTACGTGGTGAAGTTCGATTAAAGCGTAATTTTGCGATCGAAGACGGAAAGATCGTCGGCATCTATGATGGAGCAGTAAAAGAAACGATTAACCGTGAGATGGGGCATCCCGACGAGTTTTTGCAAGAGGGCTTCATCGATGAATTTTTGGCAGCCAATCTGAATCAGGCGAACGATAGCAGACTAAAAGACATCGTCGCAACGATTCAATCTGAGCAAAATGATATTATCAGGGCGGAAAAAGAACGGCCCATTGTTGTGCAAGGAGTAGCAGGGAGCGGAAAAACGACCATCGCGCTGCACCGACTCTCCTATTTGATTTATAACTACCAGGATTCCATGATGTCCAAAAAGTTCATGGTGTTTGCACCTAACCGGATGTTTCTTACCTATATATCCGAGGTTTTGCCTGAGTTGGGGGTCGATGACGTTCAACAGTCTACCTTTGTAGATTGGGCAGCACGTCTTGTGAAGCCTCTGCTGCCAAAAGGATGGAAAATCGTGAGTCCTGATAAGCCCCTTCAATTGTTCTTCGAAGAGGGGCAGGATGAGCGCCAGCAAGAAATGACGCGAAACAGACTTCGCTTCAAAGGATCACTCGCTTGTCGGGAGGCGCTTGAGCAATACATTCGTCATATCGTCGACACAAGAATTCCTTTTAAGAAGCTCAGCTTTTTATACAACAAGACGAAGCAAGTCTTTTCCATTCCGGGTGATTTTATTCGTCAATGCTTCCTGGAGTTATTCGCGAATATGCCGTATCATCGCCGGGTAGAAGCGCTTCGCAAGCATTTGAAACAAGAAATGAACAAGCAATTGTTTGCTCATTTGCGAGAGCGAAAAGTCGATTTGGACAAAGAAGGCTTGTACAAATTCGAGAAAATGCTGGAGCAAATACTGGATTCGTACCTGACTTCGTTTCCAAGACTGGAAATCTTTGCGGCTTATCGCGAGTTGATTGCTGACGAGGAATTGCTGCGCAAGCTCGTACCTGCTGACATTTCAGACGAAGTTGTGCGTGATGTGACGCAGTCAAGTGCTGCGCTGTTTGCAGAGGAGAGATTGGAGCCGGAAGATATCGCGCCATTGCTATACTTGCAGCATATTGTTGAAGGAATGAATAAGGCAGAGCATTTTGATCATACAGTTGTGGATGAGGCACAAGACTTGAGTGCGCTGGAAATAGCCGTCATTGCATTGGCAACCAAGCGAAACTCGTTAACGATCGTGGGAGATATTGCGCAAGGTATTCATAGCTACCGGGGGATTCATGCCTGGGAAGAGTTGACGAAGGGCATTTTTGCACAGTTGTTTCCTTCCTATTACACGTTGTCGCAAAGCTATCGTTCGACAATTGAGATCATGCGTTGTGCCAATGAAGTATTGCGGCAGATTGAATTGCCCGAGACGGTATTGGCAAAACCGGTTTTGCGACATGGCGAAAAACCAAGCATGGTCAAGGCTCGTTCACGAGCGCAACTGTGGGAGGACATCTCTTCGCGTGTGGCTGCCTACCAGTCGGAAGGCTTCAAAACGATAGCGATCGTAGCGAAAACCATTCAAGCGAGTAAAAAAGCACATAAAGGACTGCAAGACAAGATAGCTGATCTGACCCTGTTGGGCAGCAAAGATAACCAATTTCCGGGTGGCGTAACCGTCATGCCTGCTTTTCTAACGAAAGGTTTACAGTTCGATGTGGTCATTTTACTGGATGTGGACGCCTATCAAAGTAACGAATGGGACGCAAAACTGTTGTATGTCGCAATGACACGTCCGGTCCATCGCCTTGTTATGACGCAGGTGGATAACGTTTCTTCGCCGTTGCTGAAAGATTTATCGACAGAGCTGTACACCATGGCTACTGACGAATAAGAAACTAGGTATCAAAGAAAACCCTCTGCCTGTAAAAAAGCAGAGGGTTTATCTGTATCATGCTTAGTGGTCACCTGTGTTACCTTTGGAAGGGTTGGTAATAACAAACCCTTCTTGTGGCAAGAAGAGGTAATCAATGATGACGCCATCGAGCAATGGCTCATCCTTTTTCACGATCACATCGATCTCTTTATCTGTCGAGATCACAACATCTTCTTCTGTTGGCTTGTCCAGAGCGAGTCCGTAGTGTGCATGATCACCGTGAGCGTGAGTAATATAAAGGCGCAGTTTCAACTCTTTGTCTTCTTCTGCCTCGATGATTGGAGTCAATTGCTTGGCAGCGTTACGAGTGATTTTTAGTTTCACAGGTCAAATCCCCTAACTGTATGTAAGTTACCCCTCCATCTTAGCAAGAGGGAAATCAGGATGCAATGTTGAAAGTGTTACGATATGTCTAGAGAATGACAACAGGGTGGAAGGAGAGTCATCTATGAAAATCGATTTGCGCAGTGATACCGTTACGAAACCAACCGAGGAGATGCTTCGAGCAATGGCAGAAGCGGAGGTTGGTGATGATGTTTATAGAGAGGACCCAACTGTCAATCGTTTGGAAGCGATCGCGGCTGAAATACTCGGAAAGGAAGCTGCCCTGTTCGTAACAAGTGGTACGCAAGGCAATCAGGTCGCTGTTTTGACGCATTGTGTCAACGGAGATGAGGTCATTGCTGAAGCGGATTCGCACATTTTTTACTATGAAGGCGGTGCTATGTCGGCATTGGCTGGTGTGCAAACACGGACGCTGGTTGGAGAACGTGGTGCTTTGCGTGCAGAAGAAGTGGAGAGGGCGATTCGGGGCAATAATATCCATTTTCCTCGCACAAAATTGATCTGTCTTGAAAATACACATAATCGCGCTGGCGGGGCGGTAATCTCTGTCGCGCAAATGAAGAGTGTCTATGAAATCGCCAAAAAACACGGTATTCCCGTTCATTTGGACGGTGCTCGTCTCTTCAATGCGGCTGTGGCCCAAGGGGTTGCAGTCAGTGAGCTAAGCGCTTTTGCCGATACCGTTCAGATTTGCATGTCCAAAGGGCTGAGTGCTCCAGTTGGTTCCATTTTGGCTGGAGATCGTGCATTTATCGAAGAAGCGAGATGGTGGAGAAAAAAATTAGGAGGCGGGCTGCGTCAAGCAGGATATTTGGCAGCACCAGGCATCATCGCTCTGACGCAGATGACCGAACGATTGGCAGAAGACCATGAACGGGCACAGCAATTGGCAAAAGGCTTGCGCCAGCTATCGCTTCAGGTCGAGCAAGTCGAAACGAATATCGTACTGGTGAAAACAGACTCGATTGGACAAACAGCTGTCGCCTTCTTGGAACGTTTGGAGGAAAAAGGAGTGCTCGCTGTTGATTTTGACGAGTATGTCATTCGCTTTACGACGCATCGACACATTAGCGAGCAACATATCGAGACCGTTGTTGCAGCAGTAGAGGCATTATTGGAAACGGTGTAATCGTTTCAACCGATTGTAGCCAGTCGAAGGGGAGACTGGCTTTTTTCTTTGTTTCAATAACGAATTCAAAATAATTAGACAATTTGTATAAAATAAGAGTCTATACGCGATCTGTTTTTCGCCATACCGTCTGATTTGTTTCGTCCGCACTTGCGTTATCATGGTAGTGTGATAAAGCACTAGCGTTTACTGGTGTGTGGAATCGAATGGAATCAAGGGGGATGGTCTCGATGAGAAAGAGGATGAGCTTGATTTTGGGCTGCTTCTTGCTGCTTCAAGTTTTAGCGGGATGTAGTTCAAGTGAAACGGCGGTAACGAATAAACCGAATGATCAGGCATCTCAACCAACGCAGCCAACGGGAAAAGAGATGGTGTTGAATTGGAACGCAGACGGTGGAGAGCCTCCGACAGCAGATCCCGGACTTGCTTCCGATGGCACTTCCTTTGATGTCATTACTGCCTGTTTTGAAGGGTTGACTCGCTATGGACCGGATGGGAAAATTGCCAACGCCATTGCCGACAGTTATACAGTATCCGAGGATTTGACGACGTACACGTTCAAATTGAAAACGAATGCGCAATGGAGTAACGGAGATTCGGTAACCGCCCATGATTTTGAGTTCGCCTGGAAACGAAATCTCGATCCAAAGACAGCATCCGAATATGCCTACATGCTTTATTTCATTAAAGGCGCTGAAGAATTCAACACAGGGAAAGGTTCGCAGGAAGGTGTAGGGGTCAAAGCGCTTGACGATTTTACATTGGAGGTCAAGCTCAATTCACCAGCACCGTTTTTTTACGAGCTAACGGCTTTTCCGACATTGTTTCCTTTACATAAAAAGACCCTGGAGGCACATCCGGACTGGGCAGCGTCTCCAGACAACTACGTGGGCAACGGCCCATTCAAAATGGAGCTATGGGAGCATAAAAACAAAATAGTTCTTGTGAAAAACGAGAAGTATCATGACAAAGATGCTGTGAAGCTCAACAAAATCGTTTGGAGCATGATTACCGATACCAACACCGCTCAAGCGTTGTTTGATTCTGGTGATTTGGATTGGGGAGGGCATCCAAGCTACGTGTTGCCCGTCGATGTGATCCCAGCATTGCAGGATGAAGGAAAAATCGTAATGGCGCCGTATCCGAATACAGTTGCCGTCACCTTTAATACAACCATGCCCCCCTTTACGAATAAAAAGATTCGGCAAGCCTTCTCGTATTCGATTCAACGGCAGCCTCTCGTAGACGGAATCGTACAGACAGGGGTACCTGCGGCGTTTGCATGGGTTCCGCCCTCTATGCAACTCAGCGGAAATGACTATTTTCAAGAGGATGTAGACAAGGCCAAACAGTTATTGGCTGAAGGGTTGAAGGAACTGGGGCTTTCAACGATGCCGGAAGTGACATACACGTATGGTTCAGGTGACGATCGTCAGAAAAAGCTGGCTGAAGCTCTTCAGGATCAATGGAAAAGAAGTCTGGGTGTAGACGTAAAAATCAGTGGCTTGGAGGAAAAAGTTTTTTTACAAAACAAGCGCGCCAAAAACTATCAGTTTGCCTACCGCAATTGGGGTGCTGATTTTAACGACCCCATCAATTTCCTGGAAATTTTCAAGGACAAAACAGTGGGGACGAACGACGCTGCTTGGGAAAACGACACGTACCGAGAGCTAATCGTTCAGAGTTACTTGGAAAAAGACCTGACAAAGCGTAATGCGATCATGCGTGAGGCAGAGACCATTTTAATGGAGGAAATGCCGATTGCTCCTGTGTACTATGGCGCTAGACCTTATATAAAAAATGACAAAGTCAAAGGATTTTTGATCAACCCGTTTGGTGGTAGAGATTTTAAATATACAACCATCGAACAATAAGTAAAGTCGTATAAAAGTCTTGCCGTGACCGGAAAATGGGAGAGCGGCAAGGCTTTTTTTGGTTCCCTTCGGTTGACTAACTTGCGTGTAATTCAGACCCGCCAATGAAATACTATAGCTATCCAACACAGGGGAAAAGAGGGATGGATATATGATCTCGGCCAAAGAGCGAGAACGCATTCTCAATCAAATGAAACGGGATGAGAGTAAGATTGTCAACATCGTCCTAAACGACGCCAATCAGGTTGCGGGTGAAATTGAAAAAGCCAACCACCAAGGCATTTTCCTGGTGGATGGCCGGTATTACGGGTACGAGGACATCAAAGAAATCAATGGCTCGTAATGGTTACAGACGGGGAGGTGGGAAGAAGTAGCGCAAGGCGTCAGGAAGCTCTTTTTGCCACAAACCCCAGACGTGATTCCCTGGTTTTTCTCGATACGACAAGGTTGCTTGTTTGTCCTCAAGAATCTGTTTTGCCTCGCGATTCCATTGCACGAAATCGAAGGTGCCCGCACTTGTTTCCACTGCTGTCTCATCGAGGCCAACGACCATCCAGATTCGCAGCCAGGATAGGCTGGACTGCTTCAAAAGCGGATCGAGTGTCGTTTGGAAAAACGCCCCTGACAGCGCGAGTACTTGTGGAAAGAGGTCGGGGTGTTCCAATGCGAGATGCAAAGAAACGGTTCCGCCCAAAGAATCTCCTGCCAGTATTCGTGAAGCAGGATCACGGCGCACAGGATAACGCTCCTCTATGTAAGGAATCAGCTCTTCGGTGAAAAAACGCTGATAGGCTGCATTTCTCGACCCCGCTGGAGAATACTCGCTCGTGCGTTTGTTGCGATCGACTGAGACACCGACGACGATGTAGGGTACGATACCTTCTTCCAGAATCAATTGATTGGAGATGGTCGCAATTCGCCCCATTGTAAAGAAGTCGTTCCCATCCTGGCAATACACAACAGGGTAAGAAAGAAGCTCATTGTACCCCGGCGGTAGGTATACTTTGACCGAGCGGGGAGTGTCCACGTGGATGCTGGGCACTTCTTCTTTTATTATGGTTCGCTTTACATAGTCAGACATCGATTCACACTCCCTGTTTGCTCAAATGAAAAACTAAGCCTTGAAAAAAACTGATACAGCTTATATAGTAAATGATAACAGAGAGGAAATAAACCCTGTAATATCAATACTGTAACACATTAAACAGGTATTTTGACTGCAATATAACAGGGTGTTGCAAACGGCGCTGTAAGCCCTTTCTTGCACCATGCAACTTTCTTCTGGTTTTTATCAGGGTCACTTCCGCCGCGTATGGCAATCGTCGCTCATCGAGCAGATGCTCAGATTGAGGCGACAAAGGGCAACGCGGGAAAAGGAAGCCCCTTATTCTAGTGACGAGGTGAATGTGATGAGCGTATCCACTGCTGTTGAACAAACAGAGAACAACGCCCCGCTGCAAATTCTTGCCCCGGATGGTACGGTTGTTCGTCCTGACTTGATGCCTAAGCTCTCCGATGATGAATTGCGTGAACTGATGCGTAAAATGGTATTTACCCGTGTATGGGACCAACGCGCAATCAGCTTGAACCGCCAAGGTCGTCTTGGTTTCTATGCACCAGTAGCTGGTCAAGAAGCAAGCATGATCGGTTCCGAGGCTGCACTTTCCAAAGAGGACTTTGTCCTGCCTAGCTACCGTGATATTCCACAAATGGTATGGCATGGATACCCTATGCACAAAGCATTCCTGTACTCCCGCGGACACATCGAGGGTGGCAAGATTCCTGAAGGTGTAAACGTATTGATGCCACAAATCATCATCGCAGCTCAATGTACACAAGCAACAGGTGTTGCAATGGGTTACAAGCTGCGCGGTGAAAAGAAAGTGGCGATCAACTACTTCGGTGACGGTGCGACCTCCCAAGGTGACTTCTACGAGGGTATGAACTTTGCAGGGGTATACAAGCTGCCTGTTATCTTCTTCTCTCAAAACAACGGTTATGCGATCTCCCTGCCGTTCGAAAAGCAAACGGCTTCTGAAAATATCGCAGTCAAAGCAGTTGCGGCTGGTATTGCTAGCGAGCGCGTGGACGGTATGGATATTCTCGCCGTTTACTATGCGGTTCAACAAGCAAAAGAGCGCGGCGTGAATGGCGAAGGTGCGACTCTGATCGAAGCAATGACGTACCGTTATGGTCCTCATACCATGGCTGGTGATGACCCAACTCGTTACCGTACAGGTGAAGAGCAAAGCGAGTGGGAGCTGCGCGATCCATTGATCCGCTTCCGCAAGTTCCTCGAAGCAAAAGGTCTCTGGAGCGAAAAAGACGAAGAAGCTGTCATCGAAGAAGCGAAAGCAGCAGTTGCGGACGCAATCAAAAAAGCGGACGAAACACCTAAGATGAAAGTTAGCGAACTGATCGATGTAATGTTTGAGACACTGCCGCCTGCACTCGAAGAGCAAAAGGCAGAATTCCTGGCGAAGGAGTCGAAATAAGCCATGGCACAAATGACAATGGTTCAAGCCATTACGGATGCAATGCGCGTAGAGTTGAAGCGCGATGAAACCGTTCTTGTCTTCGGTGAAGACGTAGGTAACAACGGCGGGGTGTTCCGTGCAACAGAAGGTCTGCAAGCTGAGTTCGGCGAGCAACGCGTTTTCGATACACCGCTCGCTGAGTCCGGAATCGGCGGTTTGGCTGTTGGTCTTTCCGTAAACGGCTTCCGTCCAGTAGCAGAAATTCAGTTCTTTGGTTTCGTATTTGAAACGTTCGATGCAATTGCATCTCAAGCTACTCGTATGCGTTACCGTTCCGGCGGTCGCTTCACGAGCCCAGTTACATTCCGCTCCCCATTTGGTGGCGGTGTGAAAACGCCTGAGCTGCATGCTGACTCTTTGGAAGGCTTGATGATGCAAACTCCGGGTTTGAAAGTGGTTATCCCTTCCAACCCGTATGATGCAAAAGGACTGTTGATCTCCGCGATTCGCGACAACGATCCAGTTGTATTCCTCGAGCACATGAAGCTGTACCGTTCCTTCCGTCAAGAAGTTCCAGAAGGCGAGTACACAATTCCACTCGGCAAAGCAAACGTAGTAAAAGAAGGTAGCGATGTTACCATCATCACCTATGGTGCGATGGTGCATACCAGCCTGAAAGCAGCAGAAGAAATCGAGAAAGCGCGTGGAGCAAAAGTAGAAGTAATCGACCTGCGCACCATCAGCCCACTCGATATCGATACCATCGTAGCTTCTGTGAAGAAAACAAACCGTGCGATCGTTGTTCAAGAAGCACAAAAAACGTCTGGTGTTGCGGCAGAAATCATCACGCAAATCAACGAGCGTGCGATCCTGCACCTCGAAGCACCAGTACTGCGTATTACAGCACCAGATACCGTTTACCCGTTTGCTCAAGCAGAAGATGTATGGCTGCCTGACGTAAAACGCGTAGTAGATGGTCTGACACAAGTACTCGATTTTTAATTGAGAAACAGACATAATGGCGGAAAAGTTGAAAGCTTTCCGCCTTCTTTTGGCCGATAATAACTAAAAATAAATGATAAATCTCTATTAAGGAGGAGATACTGTGAGTCGTTTTACATTCAGGCTCCCGGAGCTCGGCGAGGGTATCCATGAAGGCGAAATCGTCAAATGGCACGTACAGCCCGGAGATTCCGTAGAAGAAGACCAAGTCATCATGGAAGTACAAAATGACAAGGCGGTTGTAGAAGTACCATCGCCTGTTAAAGGGAAAGTTATCGAACTGAAAGTAACCGAGGGTACGGTTTCCGTAGTCGGCGATCCACTGATCGAGTTTGACGTAGAAGGCGAAATTCCGAACCTGCCAGACCATGGTCATGGCGATTCCCACGCTGCTGAAGCGGCACCAGCGCCTCAAGCTGCAGACAAAATGGAGCCAGGCTGCGACATTGGTTCCCAAGTGAGTGCAAATGCGAACCAAACTTTGGAAACGCCAATGGCACAAGCAACGGCAACAGCAGTAGCGGCACCAATTGACCGTAAGCATGTGTTGGCTACCCCTTCCGTTCGTAAATACGCTCGCGAAAAAGGCGTTCAATTGGCTAATGTACCTGGTACAGGCAAATTGGGTCGCATCACACGCGAAGACGTAGATCGCTTCGTATCTGGCGGAGCAGCAGCACCAACCGCAGTGGCAGCTCCAGTAGCAACTGAGGCTCCTGCAGCAGCAGCTACAGGTGTAGCACAAGCAGCAGCGGCTCCAACTGTTCACCACGCACCTACAGCAGGCGAGCTGGAAGAGCGCGTTCCGCTGAAAGGTATGCGTAAAGCAATCGCGAAAGCAATGGTGAAATCTGCATACACAGCACCACACGTAACAATCTTCGACGAAGTGGATGTTACAGCCCTTGTTGCGATGCGTAAAGATGCGAAGCCACTTGCTGAAGAGCGTGGTGTGAAGCTGACTTACCTGCCTATGATCGTGAAAGCAGTTGTAGCTGGTCTGAAGAAATTCCCAGAACTCAACGCTTCTATCGACGATGAAAAACAAGAAATCATCTTCAAAAAGTACTACAACATCGGTATCGCTACCTCGACAGAAGACGGTTTGCTTGTTCCAGTTGTGAAATCCGCTGACAGCAAATCCATCTTCCAAATCGCAGGTGAAATCGGCGAGCTGGCGAAGAAAGCACGCGACCGCAAAGCGACTGCTGACGAGTTGAAAGGTTCTACTTTCAGCATCACAAACATCGGTTCTGCGGGCGGTATGTTCTTCACGCCTATCATTAACTATCCAGAAGTAGCTATTCTGGGTGTTGGCCGCATTAGCGAAAAGCCGATTGTGAAAAATGGAGAAATCGCGGTAGGTCAAATGTTGCACCTGTCCTTGAGCTTTGACCACCGCTTGGTTGATGGCGAACCTGCACAGCGTTTCGTCAACTACGTGAAGCAGCTCCTCGAAAACCCAACGCTGCTCGTCATGGAGGGATAAGAGACAATGGTAGTAGGTGAATTTACTACAGAGGTTGACGTACTCGTAATCGGTGCCGGTCCAGGTGGATATGTTGCAGCGATTCGTGCAGCTCAACTTGGTAAAACAGTAGCAGTCGTGGAAAAAGCTGAGCTGGGCGGTGTTTGCCTGAACGTAGGTTGCATCCCTTCCAAAGCAATGATCCACGCTGCACACACATATGAGCACACACAACATACAGAATCCATGGGTATCACCATGGAAAATGTAAAAGTGGATTTTGCCAAAGTACAAGAGTGGAAAAGCGGCATCGTGAAGCAACTGACTGGTGGTGTAGGCTCCCTCTTCAAAGGCAACAAAATCCAGGTAATCCCTGGTGAAGCGCTGTTCGTAAGTGAAAATGAAGTACGTGTATTCCACGGTTATGATGTCAACCGTTATCGCTTCCAGCATTGCATCATTGCAACTGGTTCGCGTCCAATCGAGTTGCCTGCCTTCCCGTTTGGCAAACGCGTAATGTCTTCTACAGAAGCGCTGTCCTTGACTGAACTGCCGAAGAGCCTCGTGGTAATCGGTGGCGGATACATCGGTATCGAGCTTGGTACGGTGTTCGCTAAGTTTGGTACAAAAGTTACGATTTTGGAAGGTTCCGATCAAATCTTGCCAGGATTTGAGCCAGACATGCCACGTTTGGTGGAACGCAAGCTGAAAAAGCTCGACGTTACCATCCATACAAAAGCATTGGCACAAGGAATGGAAGAGACAGAAAACGGCGTGATCGTGACTGCAGAAGTAAAAGGCGAGCAACAAAAAATCGAGGCGGAATACGTACTCGTTACTGTTGGACGCCGTCCGAATACGGATGAACTCGGTATTCGCGACATCGGCATGAACGTGACTGACCGTGGGTTGATCGTTGTTGATAAGCAAGGCCGCACGAGCATTCCTAACGTGTACGCGATTGGGGATATCGTAGCAGGCCCTGCATTGGCTCACAAAGCTTCCTACGAAGGTAAGGTTGCTGCTGAGGCGATTGCTGGCCATCCGGCAGAAGTAGATTACAAGGCAATTCCAGCGGTTGTATTCTGCGATCCAGAAATCGCAAGCGTAGGAATCAATGAGAAAGAAGCAAAAGAAAAAGGCATCGATTACATTGTAGGTCGTTTCCCATTCGCAGCAAACGGTCGCGCTCTGTCTGTAAATGCAGGCGAAGGCTACGTGAAGCTGATTGCAGAAAAAGAAACGAATCTCGTATTGGGTGCGCAAATCGTTGGTCCAGAAGCATCCAACATCATCGCAGAGATCGGATTGGCGATCGAAATGGGCGCAACACTCGAAGATATCGAGCTGACCATCCACGCACATCCAACACTGGGTGAAGTAACAATGGAAGCTGCTGAATTGGCTCTGGGTCGTCCGATCCACGTTATGAAATAAGAAGTGGAAAAAGCCTTGTGCCGGAAAATGGGTACAAGGCTTTTTCTTCGACATCTTACCCTTTCCACCTGTTCTGAAATAATGTAAAATAGTGGGAGACAACGTTAGGTGGGGGTCTACAGCATGGAAACAATGAGTAAGATGATTGATGACTTGCGACTAAAGCTAGAGCGCGCAGCAAAAGATGCAGGTTACAATTTTCTTGACCCTGAAATCGTGAGAATCAGTCAACAATTAGATAAATTGATTGTCGCACATATGCAACATGAAAAACGCCCTTCATGAGGGCGTTTTTCGTTGAGGGGGAACTTCCGAGATGGAATACAGCAAATGGGCATTCCAACCCTTTTTCGTAAGCGTGGGTTCTTGGGCATAATAATAGCTAGGATAAAGAATGAGATGCTGTGCATCGTAGCTTGGACCATTACTCGGACAGGTGAGTTGATGAGTTTCTGTGTCATAGGTAATTGCGGGAGAAATGGTTTGAAGATAGGTAGTAAGGGATTCGATTCCTTGTAAAGAGTAATAAATCCGTTCTGCTTCACGTACGAATTTTGGAGCAATCGCCTCCCAATTCGCCTCAAAAAATAACTGCCAATAAGATGAAACGAACAGGCTGAAACGGCCTTTCACATAATCGGCATCCTCTTCTAAATCGAAGGCAACCATAGGAGCATCGTGATGGGATATCCACTCCTCCAGGATCGGTTTCATGCTACGCACAAAATGATCGGTGGGAAGTGTTACGAAGTACTCATATTGATCATCGACAGCCATCACACCTTTTGTATGTAGGGGGTCAAATGAGTCTGGGATCCCATATCGAAAGAGGGGAACAAAATAACCCCATTCTTTTAAAAGACGGGCTGACTCAAACTGCTCTACCTTTTCTTCGGTCCAATACGCAAATCGCTCGGGAGGTGTCTCTTGGGCAAGTGTGTACAAACTAGCAGCCATCTCGTACAGCGGAGAAACACTATAGCTGATCAAATTGGAAAGAGGGCTTTGGTTGCCCGGAAGTGGAATGGTGATCATCTTCACTTAACCTCCATCAAGGATACTAAATTTATCATAGTGCATCCTTGTAGGACAATTCAATCTTTTTCGATGTAAAAAAAAGGAAAAGGCAGTGGCACCCGACTGCAATGGAGCCGGGTGCCATACATTATCCTTCGCGTGTTTGAATGGAGCGCGAATGATTTTGCTGCTTCACTTTTTTAGAGCCGGGCTGGGGTTCGCCAGTCTGTTCCAGAGGTCGAGCTACATTATTGTAAGTTTGATGCGGATTTTCATCAAGAATATGGTCCTTTTCCATAAAATCAACTCCTTCTTTACCTAGTTTGGCGTAAACACATGATGACGAATCATAGGAAATGCTGGTATTCTATAGTGAGGTTGTTCCAAACACGTATGGTGAGGAAGCATGTCCACATATTAGAAGGAATTGATATGTTGTCAAAATGACAGAATGGCACGATACTGTTTATAGAACATAATATTTATTATGTAAATAATAAACGAGCTCTGCTGGTCTGGAAGGAGCGAGAACTATGCCGGTCTTAATCGCCCCCGTATTCAATTCAACAACAGCTCAGCCCGTTCGGATCGATTTGCCTAATTCGTACACGCTCATATCAGGCGCAAAGAGACCATATGAGATCGCATCTCGTTTCTTACGTAATGAGATGGACGAGAACAAGCGAACCTTTGATTTGCGTGTAGATCCCAACAGTTTATTTTTAGTCGCGGATCACGAAGAGATGAAAGTAACGGATGATCGGGTGTGGATTGAAGAAATCGAAAGTAAGTTGAATCTAGCTTCCACAACGGGGACTTGTTCGATTCCTTACATCATCACCGTCAATGGCAATATGTATGGCATTACGTATTTGAAGCGATCGCTTGATGGGGACAAGTACACATTTGATGATGAAGCGGCGGGCATTTTTACTTCATTAGTCGAACAGAAGCTGCCATCCCTTGCTTTTCGTCGCTATGCGCTTTCGCTGGAGAAGAAAAACTACGAGGATCAGTTGTTGGATCTGTGGATAGCATTGGAATCGTTGTTCGTTCCCGACGGCAAAAAAGGCGAAATTACCTATAAATTGCGTGTACGAATGGCGTACTATTTTGGAGATACCGCCTTGCAGCGTGAACGGATTGCGCAGTTTGTAAAAAAATCGTACAATCATCGCTCAGAGATTGTGCATAGCGGCAAGTTGTTCGGTGACAAGCTGGCTACTGAAGTCACTATTCTGAGGGCGATGACACGAGCCGCGATCTTGAACATCGCCGGGGAAAGCATCAATCTTCAGGATATGCGTGTCCGGCTAGACGAATTGGTATTTACGGGCGAATCTTATGTGGCAAGGTACGCGCCTACTTTTTTTGAAAGAATTTTGTTGTAAGCCTCATAGAGGAAACAGATCAGGAGGAAGAATAGAGCATGAGTGTTTTGATTGTAGAGAATTTGTCCCATGGTTTTGGGGATCGTGTTTTGTTTCGCGATGTGTCTTTCCGTTTGCAACCGAATGACCGTGTAGGACTCGTAGGCGCAAATGGTACCGGAAAATCTACGATGATGGGGATTTTGACAGGCCAAAACTTGCCTGATAACGGGCGGATTGAATGGATGCCCAAAATCGAATACGGATATTTGGATCAGCATACCAAGCTGCAAGCTGGCAAAACGATTCGCGACGTACTCAAGGACGCCTTCCTGCCGCTGTTGGAGCAAGAGGCTGAACTGATGACGATTGGTGAAAAGATGGCCGAGGCAACGCCAGAGGAACTGGAAGAATTGCTGGAGCGCATGGGCGAAATTCAAGACAAGCTGGAAACAAGCGGCTTTTATTTGATCGATGCAAAAGTAGATGAAATCGCTAACGCTCTGGGTTTGAGTGCAATCGGTTTGGAACGTGACGTTGCATCCCTCTCTGGTGGTCAGCGTACCAAGGTTCTTTTGGCAAAATTGCTGCTGGAAAAACCTACTGTTCTTTTGCTGGATGAGCCGACGAACTACTTGGATGAAGAGCATATCGTGTGGCTGAAAAACTACTTGAAGGAATATCCATATGCCTTCATGCTGATTTCCCATGACACGACCTTCATGAACGAAGTCGTGAATGTGATTTATCATTTGGAATTTACCAAGCTGAATCGTTACACAGGGAACTACGAATCCTTCCTGGCACAGTCTGAGATGAAGCGCAGTCAGCACTTTGACGCATTTGAGAAGCAGCAGGAAGAAATCGCAAAAATGGAAGACTTTATTGCGCGCAATAAAGCACGTGCGTCTACTACTGGTCGCGCGAAGAGCCGTCAAAAGCAGCTCGATAAAATGGATCGCATCGACAAGCCGGAAACGGCTGCGAAACCTTCGTTTATCTTCAAAGAATCACGAGCAAGTAGCCGTTTTGTCATCGAGGCTGAAAACCTGGAGATCGGATATTCTCATGCATTGCTGCCGAAGCTTAGCGTGAAGCTGGAGCGCGGTGAAAAAGTAGCGATTGTCGGCATGAACGGTGTCGGTAAGTCTACTTTGTTGAAAACGTTGCTGGGTGTGATTCCTCCGCTGGGTGGAAAGCTGGAAAAAGGCGATTTCCTCCATCCTGCTTACTTCGAGCAAGAAGTAAAAGCGAAGCCAATTACTGCACTCGATGATGTATGGAATGAATTCCCTTCCATGAATAACCATGAGGTTCGCGGAGCGCTGGCACGTTGTGGTTTGAAAAATGAGCATATCAATCGTAACTTGAACGCTTTGTCCGGGGGCGAGCAAGCAAAAGTTCGTCTCTGTAAATTACTGCAACGCGAAAGCAACTGGCTGGTATTTGACGAGCCGACGAACCACTTGGATGTCGTCGCCAAGGAAGAACTCAAACGCTCCTTGAAGGAGTTCAAAGGGACCGTCCTTCTCGTATGCCACGAACCTGAATTTTATGAGGATTGGGTTACACAGACGTGGGATGTTGAGAAATGGAGCTTGGAGCAGGCAAAAACACCGATTAAATTGTAAAAGCAAAAACAGGCAGCCACCATTAGGTGAGACTGCCTGTTTTTTTATGTGAGCGACGCATTTCGCATACGGATCATGGAATAGTGCAGACTGCTTTGTAACAGTGAATCTCGAAGCGGTAACAGTGAAGGAGTGATTCTCAATTCAATATCCGCTTGGCTAAGGCAGTGCACGAGGTCACCTAATGCCCTTACGTCTAGTGGTGTAACGGTTTCCTTTGACAAATAGTAGCCCGCGTCTTCGTCCCAGCAATTAAAAGATTCTGGAGAGAAGGTATATTCATATAGTTTTGTTTGTGTAAGTACCGGATACCATTTGCTTTCGATAGCCATAACCATTTTGGCGCTCGTCAAGCCAAGAAAGCGCTCGACGTCAGCTAAATCGGAATCCGCTTTTTTGTAAAAGCAAATCCTCGGGCAATCTCTCGGTAAATAATACATCGGTGCTCGTGCTTCATCAATCGCCCAAACAGCCGGAGCAAGTGTGGGATGGGAGGGATGTGCGCGCGGCTGAAAAGTCGTAATGGTGGGGTCTTCACTGTAATGAAACAACTTGTCCAACAATCTTAAACCTCCTCGCAATCATCTCAGCCCTTCTTTAAAAAACAGCCCACGCATTTGGCAAATAGCGGCCTCGATGATAGGGAGAAGATGTTTTTGTGATGGCCTCACCATTGTGCAGCATCATGGAGCTGGAACCACCGTCCATGGCCATTGCTGTAACCACACCGCGCTCAGCCAATACTTCCGCCATGTCGTTCATGCTTGCCCCGATAGAATGCCCGGGTTGGCGACCGTCAATGACAGCAAATACGATCGTCCCGTCCTCTTTTTGTCCAATTGCGGTACGAGGTTGAATACCCCAGCTTTTGGCAGGCTTACCTTCAAACATATTTTTCCCGTTTACAATCAACTGCGGTCGGAAGCTCACAGCGTCTCGTACGCCCATCTTTACGAGTTGTTCAGCCGAGTAGCTGCCTGTAATCAGTTTACCGTCATAGGTAAGCCCTAATGCGGTTTCTCCGCTTCTCGGGTTGTAGCCTTGCAAAATCTTTCCGTCGTGGATGACGACGCCGTAGGCTCGCGCTCCTTTGCCGTAGCCGTCTGGGTCGGCGAATCCACTCGCATTGACAATCCCGATGGCTCCTGTTTTCTTCACAAACTCATCTAGCAAATCTCCACGGTCCTTGCGATTCGTGACGACGAGTCGTACTCTACTCGGGTCGCTAATGTACATGATTTTTCCTTTAAAGTAATAACTTCCTTTCGAGATGTCAATTTCCTCAATCTCGATTAGCTCCTTTGGTTTCTCAGGAAGTGTGACGGTTACCAGATTCGATTTTGGCGGAACAGGAGGTCCTGCCGTACCTATGCCTTCGGAATTGATAACGGTCGGATGTGTAATTTGCTGCTTTAGTTCTTTCAGTTTTTCATCGGGTAGAAACGTATAGGGGGCCCAGTAATCATGCTGTGTTGTCAACAAAGTGCCTGCCGCCCACTCACGTAATTCTTCTCCGTTTTTCGTTCCAAATAAAAAAATAATTCCCAGTAGTGCTAAGGTTGTGCAGGTTAAGGCAGTGCCGAGCAACCATTTTTTAACCCAACGCCATGGTCTTTTGCGCTTGGCTCGCTTTCGTGTGCGAATGCGCGATAACGTTTCCATTCCATATTCACATCCATTTGACAATTTATACGAGGGTTATCATTCCTATATGAGAAGACGCATGACCGGGCAAAAGGTTTCAGGAAAATAATATGTGATCACCCTGGTCAAAATAAGGTCAGGAGGTGATAGGTGTGCGTGACTATGATGAGGCGTTTCAAAAGGAAGTAGAGGAGTACATGGAAAGTCCAAAAGGGACACGTAACCAAACCACCAGCCGGGACCGTCAAGACCAGGGTGAGAAGCAGGAAACCCGTTTCGATTCCAATAACGGGTAAGAAGGAAGGTCAGGCGAAGTCCATTGCGGATTTCGCCTGTTTTCATCTATCTCCGATGGACCTTACCTCACGAGGACTGGCTTACCTCTGTTTTCTACCTGCAAAGTGTGGTAAGCTTACCCAATGCACGAATTTATGCCAGGAGGGTTTTTGTGAGCACCACGTTTGCAGATTTACAAATTAGCGCACCGCTATTGACTATATTGCGAGAGCGAAAAATGGAAACACCGACACCTGTACAGAGTGAAGCCATCCCGTTGATTATGGCTGGTCGAGACGCTTTGATTGAATCGCCGACAGGGACAGGCAAGACGTTTGCTTATCTATTGCCGATTTTATCGAAAATCAATATGGAGCAAAAAGATGTACAGGCCATAGTACTTGCACCGACGCATGAGCTCGTTGTTCAGATTGCGCGGGAAGCAGAAAGCCTTCTGCCGGGCAAGGACACGGCCGTGATGTCCATTATTGGTGGAGTCGATGTGAAACGCCAAATCGAGAGACTGAAAAAGAAGCCCGTATTGATCGTAGCAACACCAGGAAGACTGCTGGAGTTGATTGAGCAGCGCAAACTAAAGGTCCATGAAGTGAAGACAGTTGTTGTCGACGAAGCAGACCGGATGCTGGATGCGGGCTTTGGCAAGCCAGTTCAAGAGGTCATGAAAAAGACACTGCGTGATACACAACGCCTGTTATTCTCCGCGACAATCGCAGAGGAAGTCGTACATACGGCTGAAATTTTTACAAAAGATGCTGCTGTTATTCGCGCAGCAGCACCAGAAGGCGCCGCAGGAGTAGCACACATGTACCTGGTCACCGACCCACGTAAAAAGGTGGATACGCTCCGTCGTTTGTTGCGCCTCGTCAATGTTCGCTCCTCGATTGTTTTTGTCAATCAAATCGAAAAAGTGGACGAGATTGTCTCGAAGCTGAACTACCATCATTTGCCGTGCAGACTCCTGCACCGTGATGCTACAAAAGAAGATCGTGCCCGCACCCTGCAACAATTCCGGGATGGAGCATTCCCCGTGTTGATTACGACAGATGTATCGGCGCGTGGCATTGATATTCCAGGTGTGGAATGCATTGTTCATTACGATCCTGCATCGGATGCTGACACGTACATTCATCGCAGTGGCCGAACTGGGCGCATGGGGCGTGCCGGACTGGTATTTTCGATCATTACGACACAGGAACGTTTTATCATCCAAAAATTTTCCAAGCAAACAGGCTTGCCTATTGCTGAAAAATTCATGACGCACGGAGCACTGGAAGATCCGCGTCCTGTACGAAATCCCACGCCAGCACAAAAGTCAGGAGCTCCTTCAAAAAATGCGAGCCCTGCAAAACGGAATCAAAATCGTGCACATAAGAAGGGCGGCTTTGGAACAAAGTAGGACAAGAAGTACACAACTTGTCTGCAGGAGGTTTCCATGCGCAAAGATCGGTTATATGAAGAGGATTTGCTGGTAAACGGCACAGTTGGTGGAGAAGTTCTGACGAAACACGAACGACAAGTGCTGCGCCAGGAAGCAGGGGAACTGAAGAAAAAGATAGAAGAGGCGAAACAAGAGCCGATTGCAGAATGAATGACGAAGAAGAGCAGGGAGAATCCGTGAAGTCTACGGATGCCCTGCTCTTTTTTCTTGGTAGTGGATCAAATAGCGGTCCAGCTCTCTGAGCCAATCATGTACGCTTTCATAAGGGGCGTCCATTTGTAACAAGCGCCTTATCATCATGTGAATGGAAGGAGATAAAGATAGCTCCTCTTCCCAGCTTTTTTCGGGAGCGTCCGGTTCTTCTTCGTACCCGGAATAGAGCAAGAATAAAAAGAAATGCCCCAATGCATACAAATCACTGGAAGGAGCAACTTCTCGTTTCAATTGTTTTTCAGACGGGTAGGCAGAAAGAGTATCAGCTATGTAGGTCGGGCGATCACCAACGAACCGAGCGAGGCCAAAATCAATCAGGTACGGCTTGTCCTCTTTCCAGATGACGTTGGGGATGCGTACGTCGCGGTGAATCACATTTTGCTCATGGAGGTAAGCTACGAGTTCCCCGATTTGGCGAATCCATTCGGCGCATTTTTGCTCATCAGCCACGATGTTTTGATCGAACAGCATGTCTTCGAGTGTCGGGCCTGCTATATAAGTCATGACCATAAACGAGTCTTGCCGATAAGTGAAGGAATCCAGACAGCGAGGGATTTGCGGATGCGAGAGGGACATCAGCACCTTTTTTTCATACGCTTGCATGGCTTCTCCTTTTGGCGTATGACGAAGGCTTGGTTTGACTTGTTTCAGCACGACCTGATTACCTGTAGGGGTGTGCGTGGCGAGATAAGCGATCCCGTAGCTTCCCATCCCTAATACTTTTGTTATTTCATACTGACCTGTTAGGTGGCCGGGCTGATACGGTTTATCGCGTACCGTTTCGTTCCACCATGACTTCATACGAGTCCACATTGTGTGATTTTCCCCTCCTCCCTTCATCTTATCATGATTTGAAAAAGCTGACCTTTTTTTCAATAGGTTTGCTATAATCAGTTCGTTACATGCAGACAGGAGCGAAGGGTATGAATTTTACAATTGACTGGTTATCCTTTTATCTAATGGAACAGCCTGAAGAAGAGGATGGCATTAAACAAGTGCGGATGACGCGCTATTTGAGCCATGATGAATATCAGAAAAGCGAACTGAAAGATTTTCTCGATGGGGAATTCGCTCGGATTGCGAAAAGAAAAGTCGAGATGAATCCGAAGACAGAAGGCACGCCGACAAAACTGGGTCAATTTGTGCTGGAGCCTGGACATCCATTGGACTCGAACCCCAACTATGCTCTCTTGAATCGATTGCTGGCAGCGGAAACGTCAGGGGAGAGCAAGGAGCCCTGTCAGGAGCTGATTCAGTCGTATTTGCGAACCTCTCAGGTGAGAGGTGGAGTCATGATTGTGGTCCGGACGAGGCTAGAGCTGATTGACGAGCGCTATGTCTTTATTTTAAAATGCGATTTCGAACAAAAAACAGCGGTCATTACAGATGAGAAGAGCCTCATATCGAATGTACGCATGGCGATCAATGCCAAAAACATGAAATCGCTAATGTATCCGTATATGATCGAATCGGGGATGAATGACCCGTATCACGTGAAAATTCATCAGTTTTCTCATGCGCGGTATTTCGAGGAATTTCTGCGTTTTATCGAGTATCCGCAAACGATGACCCAGATCGTCTCCGAGGAAGTTATTTCATTGGCGAGACAGCACATCGAATATACGTATCCCGAAGAGTCCGAAGAGCGGGTACGGGAAGAGGAAGCAATCGAACTCATTGCCGCAAGTCCTAAGCGGGAGCTCGCTGAAAAATGGGAGCATGAGACCGTGATGGAAGCGATGCAAATCATTACAGATCGCCAACCAGAGGTCGAGCTGAAGTTCAAGCTGGATCATATGCAGATCCGCACATTATTGGCCGATTACGGAACCAGCCTGCATATCGCGAAAGTGAACGGGCGTTATTTGGTGCTACTAGAGGGCGAGCAGCTACAGTTCGAGCGTGGTATGTCCCCTGTGGAGTTTTTAAAGCCAAAGGCATTGACGGACATCGTGAAAGAAATCGAAGAGAGAAGCCGGAACGTTGCATATAACCCAGTAAGCAGGCTAACGGAGGATGATGATAATCCGCCTTGGTAATAAACGAAGGGAAGGGAGTGATGGAGTTTGGATCGACAACTACGAGTAAGCGACCAGGAGCATAACATTTATCCGGTTTTGCGCCATGCCTCTATGATCAACAAGTACCCGGAGCGGTGGGTGGTGAAGGAGCATACAGCTGATACGTACGTACTGTACGCCTTAGATCAAGGCGAAGGTTACGCATTGATTGAGAAGCGGATGTTGCAGGAAGCAGGCTGGACGAGCGAGCAGCTTCATTCATACGCGATGGAAAACTTGCGAAAGCTCCCCTTTTCAGTAAAGTCACAAGAGGTAGGAGGTCAGCGCATCCACTTTATTAGTCCGACAGATGGATACGCGGCAAGCCGAATTTTGCTTGATTCATTTCTGGCGGAGATGGATCAGAAGAAGCAAGGAGACTCACTTGGTGTCGCGATTCCACATCAGGATGTGCTGATCGTGGCGGATATGACAGGAGAAGCTGGGGCCCACCTGTTAGCGCGTCTCACCTATGATTTTGCATCGAAAGGACAAGTGCCGATTTCTGTCTTGCCTTTTTACTGGGAGGAAGGGGAATTGACCCCATTTCTCGTTGTGACGCACGACTCGGGTACGAAAATTGAAAGAAAGTAGAACAAGCGCGGGAGGCTTTTTCCCGCGTTTTCTATACCGCCGGAAAATGGGAGGAAACCCTCGTATGAAAAATTTCATGATTGGTCAATATGGAGGTTTTGATCAGGCAAAATACGCACGAGATTTTAAGGAGGGCTTTTACGGAATAGAGGCATGCTTGTTTGATTCGGAGGAGGATATCCAAAACCTACAGCGTGAATCTCAAGCAAAAGGGTTTGCGATCGGTGTTCATTTTCCGCTGCGTGCAGGTCAATCTGAGCTGCGGGATGCTCTATTCATGGATGCCAATGATCAGACGAGAGCCGAGGCATTTGAAAGGATAGAGAAGGAATTGGCATTTATGGCATTCATTCGGCCAACCTATGTCTTATTCCATTATCCGAAGCCTGTCATTTTGGATGATCGCGTCGACTGGCGTGTATGGCGATTTTATGATTCGCGAGACTATGTCTGGGAGCATACCTACACGGAAGCAGAGTTTCAGTATCGTAGCGAGCAGTTGTTTACGTGGATGGCTGAGAAAGGCAAGGAGTTTCGCTTCACGCCAGTCCTTGAATTCGATGCACTCAACCGTTATGTGTATGAGACAGAATTTTTAGAGTACTTGCTACAAAAATATTCAACGATAAAGCTCTGTCTCGATACCGGTCGCTTATTCCTTCAAGAAAAAATCGACCCGTTTTTCGATGCCCGCCACGTCATCCAAACGTATGCAAAATATGCCTGGAGCATTCATTTGAAGAGTATGAAGGTGACCGCCGGCGGGGTTGAATTCGTTCACTTTCCCGTTCTTCCTGAATGTAAACCGGAAGAAGGATGGGCTCCGATTGAGGACTACCTGACAATCATCCGGAAGGAAAACCCGAACGTAAAGATCATGTTCGAGCATCGTTCCGACCAGGTAACAGACGAACAGCTCGAGCGTTGCTATCGTTGGGTGAAGCAACTCCTGACTGAGCCTCAAGAATCCACGTCCAGTAATAACTCAATATAGCGTCCGGCATCTTGAATCAGCCAGTATGGGTACCTGGGGCCGTGTATGTACAAGTCTGTGGCGGTCACGAGCATCGTCTTCACCCGTGTTTTATCACCCATCAACTGCGCACATACCCCCATCGTCATCCACGGATATAAATCACCAGTCTGAAACGTATCAAAATGAGGGAACGCGTCCGTGATCCTTTGGTAGAGCAGTGAGGCGGTGTTGGCATCTGTCATACTGTAGACAATGGGAAACGCTTGGGAAGTGACGTCCGGGTACCATTTTCGCCAGCCGGGATACGTACGATCATACATCGCATACGACTTGCGCATCCGACTGTACATTCCACTGATGCCTAGCTCGCAGGCTTTGGCGCGAGAAGCCGCTTCCTCGGCAGCCTCCACATCCCCAATCAACGAAAATAAATACGAAGCATCTGCCAGTCCCTTGGCCACCTCGCAATTATCCATCAAATATTTGACCCGATACGAATGCTTCGCCCAGGTCAGACCGTCCTTCTGTTGGAGGCGGGCAACTGCTTGGAGAAGGGACAAGAGTGTAGTGTGGTTGGCATGCAGCCAGTCCATACGCCCCGTTGCTCGTATCCATTCCGCAAGCAGGCTGAAATAAGTGGTGTGGTAGCTATCTTCGCTGTCATTTGTACCGGTATCGATTTCTCTTCCTTGTTCAAGACGAAAATCATTGATATAACCGTCCGCATTCAAGTTCCGCAAATACCAATCGAGATGACCGCAAACAGCCTCTGCCTCCTTCATGCGGATGAGGGAAACAATTCCGAGGTTGGTGAAGTACGGATTGATCTGATCACGATTGGGGCCAAGGCGAAAAGTGCCGCTCGGTAATTGGCAGGATAACAAAAAACTTGTTTGATTCAACGCCATTTCTTGCATCCATTTTTCCATAAGGCTGACCTCCTCTCCAACCTACGTGATTGCTGTGACGAGTTTGACTCCATATTCGATCCATTGCAGGGAACGCACATAAGAATCACTGTCAATGGAAGACAGTGAAGCAGGTTCTTTCACGACCTCATGCCATTTGTCATCTCGAAACCAATCTACCCCATCTGCGGGATCGTGTCCATAATCAGCCCATGCATCTTGAAGACGTGGGCTGTATATCTTCGGACTTCCTTCTAGCAAATCATGTCCATCCAAGCGTAGTTGGTACTCATCTTTTGTGGTGGAAGGAATAGGATGAGGTGTGAACAAATGCGGCCAATAATCCGCTCGCGAGCCCGTATGAGGAATACGAGAGCAATAGGAGACCATTTTTTCGAAGCGAAAAGGCTCCCCAAACAATTGCTGATACAACGACTTTCCGACCTGAATGCGGTTTCTGACGTCGGGAAAATGATGAACATTCAACCCGATCAAGCTAAGTCGGCGGTCAGTAGGATGTGCTTTATAGGGAATAAGCACTTGATTCATCGAGAGAGCAGATTGAGCTACGAAAGCAAACGAAGTGAAAATACGATTCAGTGTAAACGGCTTCTGTACGACTCGTTGTTCGATATATTGCTGTTCATTAACGATGAGTGCATGGGTAAGGCGCGCACTGTCTCTGGATGCGAGGAACTCTTGCCAATACGATTGCATAAAGACGGAAACACCAAGTGGCGCCAAAAGCTTTGTTAAATCTGTCCCCGTTCGTTTCATCTCCGCATACAGTAGTAATTGTGGATAGGCATCGTGAAAAATCAGCCAGTTACATCTTTCCAAGAACCAAAAAAAGGGCTTGATCGCTTGTGCATCCATGATAAGCGGTAGCCATTCTCCTTTTAAATCGGTCATGTTCCACCCGCCATTTCGTGAGACCAAATGGGCCAATAACGCCCAGTGAACCTCTTGGTGCTCGAGATAAAAGGCGAGGTATGCTTGTGTACGGGTGACATTGTTGCGATTGACTTTGGCTGTTGCTTGTCTGATTTGAGCAACCAGGTTCTGCGCGGCAATTTTCGTTACAGTCGAATCTGTCATGGTTATGGGTAGCTCCTTGTTATTTTTACATTGAAAAAAGCAGGTCCATTGGGCGACCCGCTTTTTACTCAACCAATCATTTCTAGTACGAGAAGCCGAACCAGTAGTTTTTCCTTGGCTTCCTCCCACGTATTCGCAAAAATGACAACGTGCTCCGATTGGAACTCCGTTTCAGCGACAAAAATCCCATTTTGTTCGTAGATGTTCATAGATGATCGTCCTTTCTGATGCCTTTCAAGCATTGTATGCTATCATGTAAGAGATGATGCATCCAGCATGCTGGAAAATCATGAGAAGGGTGGCACCAAACATGTTAGTAAAAGTGACAAAAGAGGCAGTAGAACGCATAGCTAGTACAGACAAGCCCGTTCGGATCAACGGTGAGCTAGTCGGAGGCTGCGGGATGAATGTAGAGTATGCGTTGTGGTGGGATATTCAAGGTCCAGAAGATGAAGTCTACCAGGTCGATTCTTTGACGTTTCTGATAGATCGCGAAACCATTGCCTATATCGGGTCTGATCTGCTGACGATTGATTATCGTGCGCAACAAGGCTTTCGCATGGTTACGCCACAGCAAATTTTGGCCTATGGTCTTCAGTTGAAAGAGCGCTGGAGCTAATCACTTCGGGAAAAATTGCAAAATAAAGGCGAGAATACCTGCTGCAATTAAAGGGCCGACCGCAACTCCACGGAAAAAAGTGACACCCGCGATTGTACCTAGCAGCAAGCCAGTAACGATCAATGGATTTTGGGTCATCAAGACCGTTCCCTTTCCCGCCAGGTAAGCCACAAACATACCGACGGCGACGGCCAGTAACGAATGCCAATTCGTGAAAATCTCCAAGATGGAGGAAGGATTGATTTTGCCGCTTGCAAGCGGAGTCATGATGCCAACCGTCAGTATAATGATCCCGAGCTGTAGTCCATGCTGCTCGAGCAGTGGAAAATATCGGTCCAACGACAGGAGTCTCATAAGAAGAAGGAGAGCGACAGCAATGGACACAGTTGCGTTGTTTCCAATGACACCAAGTGCTAAAAGGATTAAGAGAATGATACTAATCCAGTCCATAAGTGTTGGTCGCTCCCTTTTTGTTTTTGTTAGTATATCCATGAGAAAGCAGCTTGTGTCGGACGGATAAAATTCTAACTGAAATGGAGGGGGAGATTCATGAAGAGTCGACTGCCAGCCGTAATAACCGGACTCTTTTTGATCTTTGTCCTAATCGGATTCGGAACGGTTCAGGACTTCATGCCTTTTCTCCAAAAAGCCTCGTCTGCACCTGAGTCAGGACAATCCCTTACACCGCTATACAACACAACAACAAAAGGTGAGCGTTCGAATAAGGCAGAATTTTCACGATTTCATAAGCCTGACCGCTCAACTGAGCTTGCCTCCTATTACGATCGACACCTCGCCATGAAGGATGGGAAAGTATATGGCTGGACTGGCAATGAAAAGCCGAAGCTTATGCTTGACAACGCCATACAAGTAGGCGTAAGTGATCAAGTGAGCTACGCCTTATTGTCTTCCGGTACGCTAGTTTCGTGGACGGATGAAGTACGAGATGCCAAGGAGGTTACGCGCGATGTTTCCTTCTTCTCCGCTGGAAAAACCGGATTGTTCGTGATTAGAAAAGACGGAAGCCTGTGGAGATATGCAGCCCCGGATCAAGAGGGGGTTCAAATTGCTTCTGGAGGCATTGCGTACGCGAGCATTGGGGACGGAGCAGACTATTACATAACGGAGCAAGGACACGTATTCGTGAAAGGTCTTGCCCACAGAGGTCAGTACGGAGATGGCCGTCTGGAGAGTACGCCAGATTATATGAAGGTCGCTGAGGATGCCGTCCAGGTCAAAGGGCACACCGGTCATGCGATCCTCTTGAAAAAGAATGGAGACGTGCAAGGTACGGGGGGCAATATTTTCGGACCGCTTAGCACGCATGGACTCGGTGACAAAGCGACAACTTGGGGGACAATTTTCCACGATGCCAAGATGGTTGCTACTGGCGCATCGCATTCGGCGGCAATCCGGAACGATAATACGTTGTGGCTATGGGGGAAAACGGTAGGTACGACCCCTGTCAAAGTGATGGAACGAGTCGTTGCAATTGCAGCAGGAACAGACGTAACGTTAGCGAAAACCGAGGATGGGCGCATTTGGTTCTGGAAGCTCGGCGAGAAGCCAAAGATTTGGTTAGAGTAATAAAAAAATAGACCTCATTGAATTGAGGTCTAACAAGCTCCTTACATTAATCAAACCACAGTTCCAGCATTCCTACTGGAAAACCTGTTTGTTCGTCCGAATCAGGGAAACGTCCCCAAGCAAAGACGCCGTTGAAATAATCAATTGTAAACGGCTGATCGTAGTCTGGCACGCTGTATTTGCTGCCGATTCGGAACTCACCCGTTCCTAAATAGTACGATTTCGCCATGAAGTACTTTTGTGTAATGATCGCAAGCTGTGAGTGATCACCAAGCTTCTTTTTTTCTTTCGCTTCGACGTGCAGGCGCTCCATTTCCTCCTGCAGCTCGGCGAGTGTCATTTGACTGTACAAACGCAACGGACTGCCCCCTTTCCATACAGGTATATTGTAGCAAAAGACAAGGGAAAAGGCGATGGATGCAGAATCTCTAAGGGAACGAAAGGGGAGTCGTTTCGAAAATGACACGTTTTGATTTGCATGGAAAGAAAGCAATTATATCAGGTGCTGGAAGAGGGATTGGGAAGGCACTGGCGTTGGGAATCGCAGAAGCGGGTGCAAAGGTTGCGGTAGTCTCGCGAACAGCTTCTGATTTGCAAGAAGTGGTATCGGAGATTGAAGCAAAAGGCGGAGTGGCTTTCCCCGTCGAGGCTGACTTGACTGTGTCTGATGCAGCGGAACGTATTGTGAAGCAAGTTGTCGAAGGATTAGGGGGTGTTCATATCCTGATCAACAATGCAGGTATGAATATCCGCAAAAAAGCTCATGAGGTAACGGAAGAAGAGTGGGACAGAGTAGTGGATTTGAATTTGAAAGCAGCATTTTTCATGAGTCAAGCTGCTGGCAAATACATGTGCGAGCAGCGCTATGGCAGAATCGTCAATATCGCTTCGGTCGCAGGTGTAGTAGCACTTCGTACGGGTGTCGCGTATGGTGCCAGCAAAGCGGGGCTCATCCAGATGACAAGGGTGCTAGCATTAGAATGGAGCAAGTTTGGCGTCAACGTAAATGCGATCGCACCGTGGTATTTTCGTACGCCACTGACAGAGAGCTTGCTTAGCGACGAAGCGTTCGTCCAAGAGGTGTTGCAGCGAACCCCGAGTGGCCGAATCGGGGATGTCGAGGACTTGGTAGGACCAGCGATTTTCTTGTCCTCTGATGCTGCTTCATACATATCGGGCCAAACCATTTCGGTTGATGGCGGCATGTCTATATACGGGTTTTGATAAAAAAAGGGGCATTCCCAGTTGGGAATGCCTAATTATTGGGGGCGATTGAGAAAAAGAACGACTGATTGTTCTATGACTGGTTTGCTCTCACCCAAAACAGTCAATCAATCAAAGCTATTAGCGTAGGCATACTCAGATTGAATGATCGATCTAAACATGCTTACGTTAAAAAGTCATCCAAAGAAGATAATCGA
Organism: Brevibacillus sp. MS2.2; assembly: GCF_013284345.1. NCBI lineage: Bacteria > Bacillati > Bacillota > Bacilli > Caryophanales > Paenibacillaceae > Brevibacillus > Brevibacillus sp. MS2.2. Next base: position 25,116 of record NZ_JABSUZ010000020.1, on the reverse strand, counting down.
ACTTTTTCTCAATGCGTTGAAAAAGTGCTTACACCTACAACATAGCAAGTAAAAGTAAAGTATCAATTAAATAAAAATAAAGCATTATTAAATCTTTTATCTGTAAGTAACTTGTTAACGAGCAAAACGATGGTTACCGATTTCTACCGTTACAGGGCGTGACCAAATCCATTTCGATGTAGCCGTATCCGGATTGAAGAAGTACAAGGAACCATTGCTCGGATCCTTTCCGTTCAGCGCGTCCTGGACCGCTTTTCTCGTGCTTTCATTTGATTTATGTGTCAAATTGCCGTCATGGACAGGCGAAAACGCATTGGGAGCATAAATAACCTCCCGTACCGTATTTGGAAATTCATCTGAAGCAACCCGATTCAATACAACGGCAGCAATCGCTACCTGTCCTTCATACGGTTCTCCCCGGCCTTCCGCATACACTAACCGGGCGAGCAGTTCCATATCCCTTTCCGAAACCTTCACTTTTCCATTGCGAACCACTTTTGGGCGACTATCACGACTAACCTGCACAGACTCGCGTTTTGTTGCTGTAGCAGATGTGGTTGTTTTCTTTTCCTTCTTCGAAACTTGTTCCGATGGCGCCTGTGCACTACCGAGAACAGGTAGGATTTGTACTGGCTGTGGTGCCATTGCACTTGTCGGTGTAACAAATAAACATAACAGCATCAAGCCAATACTGTTCAAAAAGAAGAAAAAGCGCGTTGGCGCTTCTCGTGTCAACATGGTGTGAACCACTCCTTTTCGCTTTTTGCGTTTTGATTGCGGAAGCGAATCAGGTCTTTTGCAAGTCTAGCGATCTTATGGGGATGGTTCAAGAGGTAATTGGTTCCATAGAACTATTTACAAAATCGAGAAATTTATGAAAGTGTTTTCATGAACGGATGCTCCTTCTATAAAAAAACCACTTTCCCGTTGAGAAAGTGGCTTTCGTGTGCAGTTTGAGGCTGCTCTTATTTTTCTGTAATCGTAATGGATTTAATGGTAATCGTTTGCTCAGGAACACTTGGTTCACCCGTTTGTGGGTTTTTCTTTACTTTTGTTCCGGCAATTTTTTGAACGACATCCATGCCACCCGTAACTTTTCCGAAAATCGTGTAATTCGGAGAGTTGTCCAATCCTGTCACGTCAGGTCCGGAACCAATGAAGAATTGGCTACCATTTGTGTTTTTACCGGAATTCGCCATGGCAACCACGCCTGCTTCGTATTTATGACCAGTTTTCAATTCGTCTTCAAACGTGTAACCAGGGCCACCCATGCCATTACCCAATGGATCGCCTGTTTGAATCATGAAATCTTTGATGACGCGGTGGAACGTGATGCCGTCATAGAACTTGTCCTTTGCGAGGAAAACAAAGTTATTGACAGCAATTGGCGCATCCTTTTCGAACAGGTCGATTGTAATGTCACCCATGGAAGTAGTGATTTTTGCTTGATAGTCCTTTGCTTTGTCAATCTGCATTGCCGGAGCCTTCTCGTATTTCTTCTCTCCGGTTGGGCCCGGTGGGTTAGCTGGCTCCTTGGATGCTGGTTTCTCTGCTGGCGTAGTCGGCTGATTAGGAGCGGCTTCATTGCTTCCTGTGGAACAACCCGTAACCAAGGCGATTGCCGTCAGACATGTGAACAGAGTTGTCATCATCTTTCTCATCTTATGCACCTTCCTTTGTTTCATACTGTTGGGTGGTTCGGTTTCGAATTATAACACAAATAGTCGAGCTTTTGCCAATCCGCTAGTTTCCTTTCCAATCTCGCATGGTATGATTGGGAGAAAAGGGTGATCAATGTGGCAGAGCGATTTGAGACCAAAACGGTACATATCGGACATGACCCTTTGCGGGGAGTAAAAAGCAAAACTACACCGATTTATCAAACCTCTGTTTTTGCCTTCGAAGGCTTGGAAGAAGTAGAACAGTACTACGTCGGCGAAGGAGACTACTTGTACACCCGAAATGGCAATCCCAACCAAGCGGAGCTGGCTCGTGCAATCGCTGCTTTAGAAGGTGCAGAAGCAGGTGTCAGTGCTGCCTCCGGTATGGGAGCGATCATGGCGGGTTTACTTGCCGTTCTTTCTCCTGGAGATCACGTGCTGGCTTCCCATGAAATTTATGGCGGTACCTACGCTCTACTGCACAAGGAGCTGTCGCGATTTGGGATCGAGCTTACATGCATCCAACTTGGCCAAAAGACAAAGCTTGCTGATCATGTTCGCCCAACTACGCGGCTGTTTTTCTTGGAGACTATCACCAATCCGCTATTGACTGTTGTCGATCTGCCTTACTGGATCAAGGAAGCAAAAAGTCTTGGCTTAACCGTCATGGTGGATAATACGTTTGCGACCCCGTATTTGGTACAACCCATTTCATTCGGAGCAGATCTCGTGGTACATAGTGGAACCAAATACATAGGTGGACATAGCGATGTGACGTCAGGTGCTCTGGTTGGAGCACAGGCGACAATCAAGCGTGCCACAGAGATCGTAGCCAACTACGGTGCATCGCTCAGTCCCTTTGAGGCCTGGTTGACATCGCGTGGTTTGAAAACATTGGCAGTGAGAATGGAGCGTCAATGCGATAATGCTAGCCAGATTGCTGCGTTTCTTCGTGAGCATCCAGCAGTTGGGCAAGTGTATTACCCAAGTCCTACGGATACTTTCTTTTTTTTAAGGCAAAAGCAGGGAGCAATGGTATCATTTGTTCTCACAGACGAGACGAAGATCTACGACTTTTACCGGGCACTTGACTGGATCAAGCTGGCTCCGTCTCTTGCTGGTGTGGAGACGAGTGTTTCTCATCCTGTTACGACGTCCCACCGTGCTTTTTCTGAAGAGCAGCGCAAGGAAACGGGAATTACGATGGGCCTGGTACGGTTATCGGTCGGAATCGAGGCTGTTTCCGACATTCAGTTAGCATTAGATGCTGCATTAGGTAAATAATTCAAAAAACTTTGCCACATCATGAAACTTTCTACCTAAGAAATACGTAATACTTAGTTAGAGTAGTCTCAGGATGCAGTGGGGAAAGCCCATTCTGAGAACATGCTTCAGTCTGGAAGAAACCGAGGAAAACGCAAATGGGAATGGCTATGAAGCAACCGTCGGGGCCATCATCCGGAGATTATTATGAATCTCGTCCATTTACGGAACTGTATGACGAATATTTTGATCGCGTCAACCGGTATTTACGATGCCGGGTTCAGAGTACGTGGGATGCCGATGATTTGACCACCGTGGTCTTTTTAAAAGCGCTAGAAAAATTCGAGCAATATAGCAGAACGAGTCCTTTCGCATCATGGATTTTTCGTATTGCTCACAATACATATGTGGATTTTATGCGGAAAAACAGGGAGTTACCGGTCGACCAGGAAGATTTTCTAGGAGCAGAACCGGACGACACATGGCAGCCAGAACGGCAGGCGCTGACGAATGAAGAGATTCGTCAGCTTCGTGATCGACTGGACTTGTTATCTCAGGATCAACGAGACGTGTTGATGCTCCGCTATTTTGCTGACCTCAAAATCAGTCAGGTAGCTGAGGTGCTTGGCAAAACAGAATCGAGTATCAAAATGATTTCATATCGCGGATTACAAAAACTTCAGAAGATGTATGAGAGGGGGGACTCCGAATGAGAGAAGAGGAGAAGCACCCCCAGGATCATCAATCGGATGATCAGACTGTAACCCAGCTCTTAGCCCATTTGAAGCAGATGCGCGGATCGGTTCCTGTCAACTATCAGTTAAAATCAGACCTCAAAAAACAATTGCTCCAGAAAATGAGAGATCTTGAAGCCAAGCAGGCAAAAGCTCCAAGTGCCGCACCCCAAAAATGGGGGAGGTTGGTATGGAGCGGAATCGCTGCTGCTGCTCTAATCCTTGCCATAGGCGGATTTGTGTGGTGGACCAATACCACTCTTGCCGTTCGAGAGCATGAAGTACTTAAGCTGCCAGCACAAGCAACCGTGGAGCTTGTTGATATTGACCAGAAAGCCACTCAGCTAGCTTATATCCATAACAATGCAGAGCTGAAAACCATTCCGATCGATGAGGAATTAAAGCCAATCACGATCAAGTTGCCGCCAACCGAAGGAAAATATACGGGGGTAGCATGGTCTCATTCTGGGAAGCAAATCGCTGTCGTCGAGCAGGATAAAAAATTATCGCGGATATGGATTGTGGAGATGCCAACGGCTTACAGCATGGGAAGCAGCCGATTGCTGAAGGAAGAAGAAGGGGTATTATACTCTTCACCAAGCTGGTCTGAACATGATGATTCGCTTGCCTTTACTCGCTCTAAAAATGGCGTCGAAGAAATTTGGGTGAGCAGCACAGTATCGTTCCAGGAATGGAAGCTTGTAGAAGGCTCCCAGCCTGAATGGTCACCAGATGGAAGCTTGCTTGCCTTCAATAAAGCCGGAGAAGTACAGCTGATGGAAATGCGGACGGGGAAAGTTACCTCACTTGCAGTGGGACAGTGGGCATCGTGGAGCTCCGATACGCGATTGACCTATACACACCCAAATGGAACGCTGATGGAAGTAAACGTGAGTGAAGAGCCTTTTGTGACACGCGAGCTACCATTGCGAAACCAGTCATCTGAAGAGCTGATCAAAGGCAACTGGGCAAACAAAGGTAAGCACTTATTGCTTATCTCACGTCATGATCAGTTGCAACAACTGGATATCTCTTTGGCGTCACGAAAATGAGCGGAGGAACAAGCATGAGATGGAAATGGGTGTTAATCTTTGTCATCACATGGCTTAGCTTTTCGATACGCCCAGCTATGGCAGAGAGCAACGTAGACATACAATTCGAGATACCTTTAAGTGGTATTGTCAAATATGAATCATGGATGAGATTAAACGTAAAGGTAACCAGCCAAGAACAGGATTTCACTGGGGCTGTAGAGTTATCGCAGCGACAAGTCAAAAAAAATAATGAATTAACGCTTCGGCGTCCAATAAAGCTCGAGCAAGGAAAGAGTACAACCGTGTACTTTGATATGCCTTCCCAAATCGTGCTCGATGATTGGTACGTCCAGGTAACGCAAAACGGTCAAGTTATCAAAAGCGAAAAGCTGCGTATCCCTTATCCAACAGACGGGCGCACCATTGGGGTAATCAGCGAAGAGGGCAATGCGTTTCATTTCCTAGCCGTCAATCAATCACAATCCAAAATGAATCGCCCCTTGTCCGTTCAAAATCTCACGGAACAAATGTTACCTGACCAATCGTGGATTTACGAAAACATAGACATGTTAGCACTGGCTGGTAATAGTGGTTCCACGATTAATGATCAACAGATGGCAGCGATCAAGGAGTGGATTCAGCTAGGAGGGATCGTGGTTGTTTCCGCAGGTCCCAATCAAGATGGGATGATCCAGCGGTTTGCTGATATCCTCCCTGTGGAAGCCGGAAAAGCTGGTAATATAGAGCTACAGCAAGCATTAAGTGAGTATGACATTGCGAATGTCGCGCCAAATGGCAGAATCGGTGTATACAACCGTGACTTGCCCTTATTTGTGTCAAAATCGTACGGCAGAGGATTGCTGCTATTTGTGAACTATGATGTGACAGCAGAGCCGTTGGCATCGTGGCAATTCAATCCACAGCTGTGGCAAAATGCAATGATCCAGCATGGTGCCAAGAAGATTTTTGAAGAAAAGCTTTATATGGATCAAATGACCCGGCCTTTTCTTGACTTGAGCAAGAAGATTCCTGAAGTACAGACTCCTCCACCGATCTGGATGGTGGCGTTATGGGGCGGCTATGCAATTGTACTCGCACCAGTGACATACTTCGTTCTGAAAAGAATCAGAAAACCTGAATGGGCGTGGGGAGTCATCCCGGTTGGAGGAATTTTCTTGACCGTCGCTATATTCGCGGTTGGAAAGCCTGCTGTCGTGAAAACGAGTACCAGCTACGCCGTAACCAAGATCGACATATTAGATGAGTCTCTGGCGCATGTTCGCTCAGCCGCAACGTTTTTGGGGGTGGATCAAAACGAATACGATGTTCAGCTTGAACCTTCGATTGTTGCACTACCCTTAACATTGGGGAGAAATGATTATCGACCAGAGGGATTAATGGTTGGCGATGAGGTTCTCTCTTTCCGCAATCTTCCCTATTTGACACCGAAACAGGCGATTGGTATCGGGGTAAAGCATGATATGGGTGCTTTTGAAACTTCCTTGCGAATCAATGAGAATCGTCTGCAAGGGCACGTGAAAAACAATACGGAGTTTGCCTATGATCAGACTTATATTGAAATAGGTTATCAGCGAATTTCGCTTGGGCCATTGAAAAAGGGCGAGGAAAAGCAGATTGACAGTGTGCTTGAACCTTTGTTTATGCCAAGAAAACAACAAACAACAAACGAATTGCAGACGTTGGAAGAACGAATCAAAGAAATGCAGGAAAGAGTCGTTGATTATGAAGAGGGGAATCAGGTAAGTATCATCGGCACAACAACAGAGCCTCTTCCTCTGATGACAATGCAAGTGCCTCACCAATCGCATTACTGGAATGTCATTCAGCAGCCTATTCAATTCCAGCCGAATGAACAAGGTCTAGTGACTTGTCCTTATGGCCTACTTGATGCCGATATGTATGAAATGACAGGAGACTTCGACAGCACCGGGTACATTTGGCAGCTTGGGAAGGGCAGTATTACGTTTGAATTGCGTACAGATAAAGCGGCGATCAATATGAAGCGAATAACGGTTCCGCTGAATCACAGCTCATTCAAGCCTTTCCGGATCGAATACTTCCACCAAAAGAGCGGTAGATGGATACCTGTTGAGCGCGGGACGAGACTTGTCCTCGATAATGAACTCCAGCAAGTTTTAACGCCAAATCAAACAGTATTGCTTCGTTTTTCCCATAATGGAACGTCGCGATTAGCTCTACCAGAGCCAATTTTCCAGGTAGAGGGGGTACGGAAATGGTAATCGAAACCGTTCATTTAGGAAAAAGATACGGCAATTTGCAAGCATTGACGGATTTGAACCTTTCCATCGAGCGAGGAAAGGTGTTCGGTTTCATTGGTCCAAATGGGGCCGGAAAATCTACTACGATGCTCATCTTGTCTACCCTTCTGGAACAGAGTGAAGGGGAAGCATTTGTCTGTGGCTACAATGTACGAAAAGATCCTGCGAGTGTACGTCAGTCTGTTGGCTACATGCCCGATTTTTTCGGCGTATATGACAATTTGACAGCGGTGGAGTATTTGGAGTTTTATGCCGGAGCGTACAAAATTCCTGCTTCCAAAAGACGGGCACTTGTCGGTGATCTTTTGGAGTTGGTGAATTTATCTCACAAAGCAGACGCTTTTGTCGATTCTTTGTCTCGAGGTATGCAACAGCGTCTGGGATTAGCGCGTTGTCTCGTACATGATCCGGCTGTGCTGATTTTGGATGAACCCGCGTCAGGACTGGACCCGCGAGCTCGTATCGAATTGCGCGAAATTATGAAGCAACTGCGTGAAATGGGCAAGACAATTATTATCAGCTCCCATGTTTTGCCGGAGCTAGCTGAGCTGTGTGATGATATTGGTGTCATTGAAAAAGGAAGATTAATTGCGTATGGTTCTGTGCATGAGGTCAGCAATCGGGACACAGGACAAAGCCGGATGCAACTGAGAGCCCTGCGGAATTTGGACAAAGCCGGACTTCTATTAGCGAGCTCTCCGTATGTCCATCAATTGACAGACTATATGGGAGGCTTTCGCTTCTACTTTCAAGGGACGGAGCAACAAAAAGCTGAATTGCTTCAAGAACTGCTGGATGAGCAGGTCGCAGTCGTCTACTATGGCGATTCCAAGAAAGATTTAGAAGACGTCTTCTTAGCGATAACGGAAGGAGTCGGTATGGAGTGAGCGACTTCTTGTTCAATCCTCTTTTGGTAAAAGAAATGCGGGACAGATTCCGCTCAAGAAAGACCATGCTAATTTTAGTGGTTTACTTGGTTGTCATGGGGGGAATACCGATGGGCTTTTTGCTCATGGACCCCTTAAAGGCCGAATCGTTAGGGGATAACCGGGATCTGTTTCTGATTTCCGCGGGGATACACTACGCGATAGTTTGCTTTGTTGCACCTGCTTTGACTGCTGGAGCGATCAGTGGAGAGAGAGAACGCCAGACCTTGCCTATTTTGCTGACGACCCAGTTGTCGACGCGCACGATTATTTTGAGTAAGCTCATTACGTCTTTGGCGTTCTCCACACTGCTCTTGGTTGCCTCGATGCCTTTGTACAGTATCGTGATGCTGTACGGAAGTGTCTCCCCGGAACAAATGGCCCAGCTCGTCCTATTTCTCGCGGTGAATATGTTTTTTCTCGGGTCGTTGGGGTTGTTCTGCTCCACATGGATTAAACGAACGTCGATCTCGACGGTCACCACATACGGCATTGCCTTCTTTTTTGTGGTAGGTACTGGCTTGCTGTTCTTTTTTATCGGTGAGTCCTTGCAACAGACATATCCAGAACGATACATCAATTCGAATGTTTGGAACATGTATGAGTTGCAGATGCTGGCTGGGACGAACCCTATTATCGTGTTGTTCGACATTTTAGGCGAGTCCTTCGATCAATCCAATGACATTAGTTTTGCACCGTGGTTGTTTTTCTCATGTGTGTACGTGGTTCTTTCCTTTGTACTCGTCATCTGGAGCGCTTATTTGTTAAAACCAATCCGCCGAAAATGGTGGAGTTGGAAGAAACGACCTGTTCGTGTACAATGAGAAAGGTGCATGGGAAAAGGGAGGTTTTTTTGTGAGCGATCAAGATGTGCAAATCATTGATTTTGAAGAACTGCTTCGTGCGATTGAGAGCCGTCTGGCATCTGCTGGAATGTATGTCAAACGCGAAGCGATCGTGACTATTCTTCAGGCAGAAGAAGCATTTTTGCTTGAAAAAGGTGTTCTTCAAGAGTATAGTGAGTAATCAGCTAACAACCTGCCTAACGTGGTAGGTTGTTTTTCATGGACAGGGAAAGCACGGAGTTATTCGCCTGTTTGCTTCTCCCGGAAAAAAACGGTATGATGGAACAGAGTACGAATATCAGCATAAGGACGTGAACACATTGACAGAAGAGAACAAAGACCTCGAATTGGGCGATATCATTACATTGGACGATGAAAACGGTGAACCGTTGGGGGATTTCGAAGTATTGGCTATGTTCGACCTGAACGGTAAAGAATATATTGCCTTGGCTGAAGCTGTGGAAGATGAAGAAAGCGAAGAAGATGAAGAAGTGGATATCTTCGTTTTCCAAGTGGACGGCGGCGAAATGGTACCATTGGAAGAGGACGAGGAGAGCACTGTTTACGCGAAGCTGAACGAAGTGCTGGAAGGCATCGAACTCATTAAAGAAGACAAGTAATCCCGCTATAAAGGAAACAAGCCACTGCTGGCGTTAGAACCCAAGCAGTGGCTTTTTCATGCGGTCGATCAGTCATTCATTTTAATAATGTTATCCTTAAGGTCTCGTACAACGAGAAGGCATGTATAGTCCGTGTCTTGCAGTTCCCGAACCAATGCCGAGCACTCGTCTTTGGTAAGACCAAGCTTTTCGAGACGGGTACGGAGTTCTTTACCGCCATTGTCAAAGAAATGCGCCATGCTGTCAATGTGACCGACGGCACTTTCAAAGTGGGTACTGTATTTATAAAAATTGTTTCGTTGATTCGAGTGATTTTTATCAGGATTCCATTTCAAAACCCAGATGTCATCACTGTTGTATCCGGCAGCATTTAACGCATGAACATCAGAAGCTAGCTCAGCATCATACTTATGGAATTTGACAAACGGCTTGGTAGCACTGATCAAAAGTATTCCCCCCTTTTTGGCCTCAGGAATCGATGCCTTACTAGGATGCCCATAGCCAAAGTGCGGATGAATGGAAATACCTGAGGCAAACTGATAACGCTACGTAAGAACAATTGACATATTTTCCATGATCGTAGCAGGATTTACGATGATGGGGGAAGAAATAGAGAAAGGGAAACAGATGTTTTGGTTTTTCGTTTTGACCAATCTTCACCATTAGTGCTACACTAATTGATGGAATATGCATGTCATGTACAGAACGAAATGAGAAACGAGGAATACTGAGAAGAATCGGCCATCTCGCTAGGGGCGAGGTGGCTTTTTTGCCCCATTTTGCTACTGGCGTTGAATACTATGGGAACCATACGGTACAATAGCGATTAAGTGTTCGCTTTTATTAGGAAAACGTTCCTCTCATGGGGATTGAATCATCTCGGCGTTTTTCAAAAAAGGTGAATACGACCCTAGCCATCAGTAAAAAAGGCATGATCGTTTTTCTACGTGTCCGAAGAGTAGAGGGGAGAGCGCGATTGAAGGAAACAGAAACACAGCAAACACTAACGTATACGGAAGAAGATATTCAGGTCTTAGAAGGCTTGATTGCCGTTCGAAAGCGGCCTGGAATGTACATAGGCTCCACGGGCTCGCGTGGCTTGCATCATCTGCTGTGGGAAATTGTAGATAACGCCAAAGACGAGGCGCTTGCCGGCGTTAACGATAGCATCATCGTCACTTTGTACAAGGATGGCAGTGTCAGTGTGGAAGACCATGGACGCGGAATTCCAACGGGTATGCACAAGACTGGCCGACCTGTACCAGAAGTTATTTTTACGACGCTCCACGCCGGTGGTAAATTTGGCGGTGGCGGTTATAAAAAAAGTGGTGGCTTGCACGGGGTAGGCTCCAGTGTCGTCGTGGCCTTGTCCCAATGGCTTGAGGTCGAAATCCACCGGGAAGGCAAAATTCATAAGCAGCGCTTTGAATATGTTGTGGATGCAAATGGAACTGAGCATGTCGGTAAACCGGTTACTGGTCTTGAAATCACAGGGACCACCAAACGTACAGGAACAACGGTACGTTTTCTGCCGGATGACGCGGTGTTTGGCAATGCTCGCTTTGACTATGAGACGATTCGTGATCGTTTTCGTGAGACGGCATTCCTTCTGAAAAAGCTGCGCATGGTTTTAATAGACGAGCGTGGACCTGAAAAGAAACGGGAAGAGTTTTACTTCGAAGATGGCTTGAAATCATACGTATCTTACTTGAACGAGGGGAAAAATACGCTTCATCCGATCGTTTACTTTGAAGGGGAAAAGGACAATATCTACGTCGAGCTGGCTTTTCAGTACAATGACGGCTATGCAGAGACACTGGTGTCCTATGTCAACTCGATTGTAACAACGGACGGCGGAACTCATGTCACAGGCTTCCGCAACGGTACGACCCGGATTTTTAACGAATTTGCCCGGAAAAAAGGGTACTTGAAAGAAAAGGACCCGAACTTGACTGGAAACGATTTGCGGGAAGGTTTCCTCGGTGTATTGTCATTGCAAATGGCTGACGTCCAGTTTGAGTCCCAAACAAAAGACAAGCTGGGGAACGAAGAAGCACGGGCAATCGTAGAACAGATTGTTTCCGAAAAGCTAGGCTTCTTCCTCGAGGAAAATCCGGAAATAGGCAAGCTGCTGATTGACAAGGCGTTGCGTTCTGCTGAGATTCGCGAAGAGCTGCGCAAACAACGCGAAGCCCTGCGCGGCGACAAGAAAGGCAAAACCACGAAAAAGCGCAAATCGATTTCGGAAAAGTTTACTCCGCCGCAATACAGAGACTCCAAGCGCAATGAGCTTTTCCTCGTCGAGGGGGATTCCGCAGGTGGCTCTGCAAAACAGGCGCGTAATTCAGAGTTCCAAGCTTTGTTTAGTCTGCGCGGGAAGCCGTTGAACACGGAAAAAGCAAAGCTTTCCGAGGTATTGGCGAATGAAGAGTTCCGCACGATCCTAGAGGTGCTTGAAACCGATATTGGTGAAGAGTTTTCCATCGAAAACTGTGCATTTGACAAAGTGATCATCATGTCTGACGCGGACGTTGACGGCTCGCATATTCAAACGCTGCTGCTGACCTTCTTCTTCCGCTACATGCGCCCGATGATTGCAGCTGGTCACTTGTATATTGCTCAACCGCCATTGTATCAGGTGAAAAGGCAGAGCAAGGGCAAGCAGACTGAGGCGATCTACTGTTGGAGCGATTACGAGCTGGAACAGGCGTTGAAAAAGGCTGGACGCGGTGCTGAAGTGCAGCGCTACAAAGGTTTGGGTGAGATGAACGCCGATCAGCTCTGGGAAACAACCATGGACCCTGAGACGCGCAAGCTCATTAAGGTTGAACTGGAAGACCTCGCTCACTGTGAGAAGCTGGTAACCGTTTTGATGGGTGACAAAGTCCCACCACGGCGTGAGTGGATCGAGAACCACGTCACCTTTGAAGTGGGGGAGGATGAATAAGCATGTTGTCCAATCAAATTATTAATCAAAGCTTCGCGGAGATTATGGGAAAGCGCTTCGGGGATTATGCCAACCTGGTTATTCTCTCACGCGCGATCCCAGATGCTCGTGATGGACTAAAGCCGGTACAGCGCCGTATTTTGTATGCCATGTACCAAGAAGGCAACACGAACGATAAACCATACCGGAAATCAGCGAAAACGGTCGGGTACGTGATGGGTACCTTTCACCCGCACGGTGACTCGGCGATTTACGAAACGATGGTACGGATGGCCCAATGGTGGAAAATGCGGCAGGTGCTCATCCAAGGACACGGAAACTTTGGTAGCTTGGACGCAGACCCACCAGCCGCTATGCGTTATACCGAATCCAGATTGTCGGCATTGGCCAATGAGCTTTTGCGCGATATTGAAAAGGATACGGTTACATTTATCCCGAACTACGACAACTCGGCTCAACAACCGGCAGTATTGCCTTCACGATTTCCTAATCTTCTCGTGAATGGTGCTGCTGGGATCGCGGTTGGTTTTGCAACGGACATCCCTACTCACAATTTGGGCGAAGTCATTGATGCGGCTGTTGCACAAATGAAGAACCCGAATATCTCGCTGGATGAGCTGATGCAGCACGTCAAAGGTCCAGATTTTCCGACAGGCGGTATTGTTCAAGGGCTGTCTGGAATTCGCAAGGCGTTTGAGACAGGCCGTGGCCAATTCATCATTCGCGGGAAGACCCATGTAGAGGAGCCAAAAGGCGGCAAGATCAAAAAAATCGTCATTTCCGAAATCCCATACGAAGTGGTCAAGTCGAAGCTCGTCGGCCAAATCGATGAGCTCGTAATGGAGCGCAAAATCGAGGGGGCACTGGCGGTTCGCGATGAAACCGGTCGGAAAGAGGCCGAGCAGAAAAAAGTCCGTATCGTCGTGGATATCCGCAAGGAAGCGGATGAGCAGGCGATTCTCAACTACCTGTACAAAAATACGGATCTGCAAATCTATTACAATTACAACATGAACGTGATTCATGAGGGAACCATCCGTCAGATGGGACTCAAGGCTTTGCTGGGAGCTTACATCGACCACCAAAAAGAAGTCGTCACGAATCGCTGCCAATTTGATCTGAATCGAAAACAAAACCGCGAGCATATCGTGGAAGGCTTGATTCGCGCCAAGTCCATTTTGCGTCAAATCGTTGATACGATTATGGATTCGGAAGACCGTGCAGATGCCAAGAAAAACATCATGGAGAAATACGGCTTCACGGAAAACCAAGCAGATGCGATCTTGAGCATTCAGCTCGCTTCTTTGACACGTTTGGATATCGTTAAGCTGGAAAAAGAATTGGCTACGCTGGCAAAGGAAATCGAGGAATTGAAATCGATTTTGGCAAGCGAGAAAAAGCTGATTCAAGTCATTACAGGCGAGCTGAACGAGATCAAGAAAAAATACGCCGAAGAGCGCCTGACAGAAATCCAGGGCGAAATCGAGGAAATCAAAATCGATATCGCGATGCAAATCAATGCAGAGGATTGCATCGTAACCCTCACAAACGAAGGATATATCAAGCGGACGAGCCCGCGCTCCTTCAAATCAGTGGGGGGAACGTTGGAGACATGTGGGGTAAAAGAAGGGGACCGTGTCCGTTATTTCATGGAGACGAATACGTCCCACACAGCTCTCTTCTTTACTCAGGATGGTAAATATTTCGCCACACTGGTCAACGCCTTCCCGGACGATAAATGGAAGGATATCGGTTCCGCCCTCGTCAACATCATTCCGTTGGAGAAGAATCAGCGGATCGTTGGTTTTACGATCGTAGAAAACTTCAAACAACCGCTGTATGTATACCATGTGAGTAAAAATGGTTTGATGAAAAAGACGGCGTTGTCCGAATACGAAACGAATCGTTCCAGTGCGTTGGTAGCTGCGAAGCTGAAAGCCGACGATGACGAGTTTGTGAATGTATTTGTGGCGGACGAAGCCGGGGCGATACTCGGTGCTACGAAGGATGGAATGGGCATTCGAATCCAGCGCAGTGAAGTCAGCGCAACGGGTAGAGCGTCGAGCGGGGTAAAAGCAATCGCACTTGCTCCTGGCGACGATGTCATCACGATGCTTCCGATTGAGGAAGTCGATTCTCGTGCCTTTAGCTTGTTGACGGCTGAAGGGGTTGTAAAACGCACAGCCATTGCTGCGATCCCCCTCCAGGCTCGCGCAGGCAAAGGCGTACAGTTAATTCGTAAACGAAAAAATAATCCGCATGAGCTTGTTGCGATGTTCATCGAGGAAACCGTTTATGCCTGGACGTCGCAGAACGAATGGACCCTTGTTGAGACAGAGCAAGTGATCGTCAACGAGCAAGGTGGCATCGGCCGACATCTGGTGGAGGGTGGGGTAAAAGCAGTTGCTTTTGAAACCGTTTTGCCGACAGATGAACCGAAGGACGAAGCGACTGCAAAGGGCTCAGGAGACGGAGCTGGCACAGCAGGACAACAGTAAACGCCTAATGTCCAGGCTAGCCTGTTTGATGGAAATCATCGTGAATAAAAGGAATGATGAATAGATGGCGTTTGAAGCCTTTGTTTCACCGCTGAGCTGGCAGCAGGTTTCTCTGCTCCTTGACACTGTGCAATATTTCGAAGACGCGCCGAAACTGCTCTCTCTTCCACAAGAGCAAGGAGCAAGTGTGCCTGTGCCGATTACGTCAGACACATTAAAGACCATGCTCGGTTGTTTGGACGAAGAGGAAGCATTTAGTCGCAAAGCTTTTTCATTGAGATGGGAAGTAGCTGCGGACGAAGGAAGTGGCTATCTTGTTGTCGAGCTCCCGAATGGAGACACCGTGAGACAGCCAGCGGTTCTATCCGCTTTTTCTCCGGTTTAACAAATAAACGCTTTGGTGACGCGCTTGCATTCATGACAGGATGCGAGCGGTTTAGCCAAAGCGTTTTTTTGCATACAAAAAGATTGCCAGCAAATTGGAATATGTGATAAAGTTTGAACACGAGTTGTTGTGTAATAAAGTTAGTTACTTACTGAATTGGCAACCTTACCACTGGAGGATGGAATCATGGAAAAAGTCATCGATCAAAAGGCTTTTATGGACGTCATTCGGGAGCGTCGTTCCGTACGTCATTACGATCCAACAGCAAAAATCTCGCGGGATGAACTCAAGGAAATGCTGAAAGAAGCAACCTTGGCACCTTCCAGCTCTAACCTCCAGCCATGGCGGTTTTTGATTATCGATGAACAGCCATTGAAAGAGAAGCTACTCCCCATAGCATTTAACCAAAAGCAGGTGGTAGAAGCTGCGGCGATCATTGCAGTCCTTGCTGATTATGAGGGCTACAAACAAGCTGGGAGCATTTACAAAAAAGCGGTAGAAGCAGGCTACATGACAGAGGAAGTAAAAGCTACACTCATCGACAACATCAACAAGCGCTATGAGAATCGGGATCGAGCAATCATCAAGGAAATTGCTTTGGTAGACGGAGGTCTCGTCTCGATGCAATTGATGCTCGTAGCCAAGGCAAGAGGGTATGACACGGTGCCAATGGGAGGCTATAACAGCGAGAAATTCAAGGAAGCTTTCCAAATCCCGGATCAATATGAAACGGTCATGTTGATTGCAGTCGGCAAAGCGGTAGAGCCTGGTCATCCGACTACTCGCCTGGATGTAGAAGAGATTACGTTCTGGAATGAGATGCCAAGTAAATAAGCATGGAGAAATGGAATAGCCTTGACCTGATAGGATTTTGGGTCTGGGCTTTTTTCGCGTTTGCAAGCTTTCGAGGAACAGACATGCTGGCAATCAGGAGAAAGGGGGCGTACAATAGGGAGACATGACAGTAACGAAAGAGAAGCCGCAGACGAGCGAAAGAAGGGTGTAGGATGAAAAGATTGTTGGCAATCAGCGATATTCATGGGGAATTGGAGAAACTGGAATCGTTGATGGAGCAAGTTCAGTACGATCCACAAAACGATCAATTGATCCTGCTAGGTGATTATGTAGACCGTGGACCAGAGTCGAAGGGGGTCGTCGACAAGGTGAAACAGCTCCAAGCAGAAGGGGCAATCGTGTTGATGGGCAACCATGATCATATGATGGTTAAATCATTCGAGCAAGACCCTGTCTTTATCGAACGATGGTTCCGAAACGGCGCACAAAAGACGTTGGCGAGCTATGGTCATGCCGCAGCAGATACGGAGTCTGGCGCACCGGAGGCCTTGGAAATCACCTCTTCAGTCAAAGAGCATCTGGAATTTTTGGCTGGCTTGGACTGCTATTATGAAACCGATGAGTATATTTTTGTTCACGGGGGTGTACATCCCGAGACTCCGGTTGCAGAGACCGACCCGTACCTGCTGATGTGGATACGTGATGAGTTCCATAAAGGCTACCAGGGTGAGAAAACTGTTGTTTTTGGTCATACACCGACCAGTTATTTGCACGGTAAACCTGATGTATTTTACGGCGAAAATAAAATCATCGGCATTGACGGAGGTGCCGTATACGGTGGCCGTCTACATTGCTTGGAGCTGCCCAGCCGAAAGGTTTATTCGGTAGAGTAATAGACAAGAACGAAAGGCTTTCACCTCTCTTTGCAAAGAGCGGCTGAAAGCCTTTTTGATAGGCGTCAAGATAAGTTCAGAGTAATATTGTAATGAAATTTTATTTAAATAAATTGCAAAAATTAATAATTTAAGGCTTGTCTTCTAATATTTGGGATAGTAAAATATTCCCAACTCACTCATATTCTTATTGTTTACCATCATATTAGCCCACGTGAATATTTGCAAATCAATGACCAATTTCCCCTGCCATAGTCGCTGTAATGTGACTGTTACTCTAACCGTAGCCCTTATTCCACTGCTAGAGAAGACAAAAGAACCAGCCATTTTAAAAAATCAATTAATCGATACATTCATTCCTGGCAAAAGGTAAGAATCACCCATCTCATTCTGGCGATGGTTTCTTACTGTTTCAAACTTCAAAAAAAATCAATAAAAGGGAATAAAAGTAATTCATGAATCTGGTCGCTGCATTCCAAAGTGCGGAAAGAAAAAAGAATGGGCTGAGCTTTGACTTCCGGGTGAGTGGATAAGGTTTCCGGGTAAAAGTTCCTAATATTCTGAACGAAATAATTGTTTGCTTATATCGGATACCAGTGAGTGACGGCTTGGGGAAATTCACTTCTCTTGTATACACGTGGGGAGCAAGAGGGAGCATTTGGAGTGGTTATGCTCACCAGACAAGGCTAGAAACTATCAAACACGGGACAAGGGAGGAACAACGCTTTGCATTTTGTTCAGACATTAGTAGAAGCGCTGGAATTGTGGAAGAACGAGGACCAAAAAGGCGTTACCTTCATTTTGGGAGACCAGAATGAGGTGTTTGTTTCCTATAAAGAATTGTATGAAGAAGCTCTTGGCTATTTATTTATCCTCCAAAAAAGTGGAATCAAGCCTGGTGATGAGGTCGTTTTTCAAATTGAAGATAGTAATCTTCGAACTTTTGTCTGCCTTTTTTGGGGATGCTTACTCGGTGGAATGATTGCTGTTCCTATCTCTGTAGGGGATAACGAAGAGCATCGTCTTAAGCTGTTAAAGGTTTGGCGGACATTAATCAATCCGTATCTCATTACAACGGATGGTGTCTGGAAACGACTGGAGGATTTCTTTAGGAAACACAACTACCTGACGGAAATGGAATCTTTGAAGTCGAAGTCCTTCCTGCTTGATGAGACCGTGAAAACAGAAGAGAAGGGCACAATCTATTATCCTACTGCTGATCATGTGGCCTTTATTCAATTTTCATCTGGGTCTACGGGGGATCCAAAAGGGGTTACCCTGACGCATGAAAACCTTGTCCATAATGTGCTTGCGATTAATAACAGACTTGAAACGACTGAGTCTGACTCTTTTCTAAGCTGGATGCCCTTAACTCATGACATGGGGATGATCGCGTTCCATTTATCCCCGTTGTACGCAGGAGTTCAGCATTATTTTATTCATACCTCACTGTTTATCAGGCGACCTACGCTATGGCTGAAGAAAGCAAGCGAGCACAAGGCGACAATTACTTCTTCTCCGAACTTTGGGTATAAATATGTATTGTCTAGGTTCAAACCAGAAGTGGCAGAAGAGTGGGATTTGTCTACGCTTCGCGCGATTCTAAATGGTGCAGAACCCATTGCTTCAGAGTTGATCCATCACTTTTTGGATCAGATGAGCCCTTATGGATTGAAGAGAACGAGCATGCTCCCGTGCTATGGATTGGCCGAAGCCTCTGTGGGAGTATCGATACCTGATCAAAACTTGCATTTTACTACGCTTTCTCTGGATCGAAGGTTTATCCAGATAGGAAAGCCAATCAAGATGACGGATCAAACAAATCCAGAAGCGCTTACCCTAGTAGAAGTCGGTTACCCCATTGATTTTTGCGAGGTAAGAATATGTGATGACGAGGATCACGAGCTGCCAAGCGATACGGTTGGCCATATCCAGATTAGAGGGAAGAATGTAACCGCTGGATACTACAACAACCCTGTTGCCACCGCAAATGTAATGACGGCTGATGGATGGCTCAGAACAGGGGATCTGGGTTTTATGCGAAACGAACGTCTTGTCATTACGGGGCGTGAAAAAGACATCATCTTCGTGAATGGTCAAAACGTTTATCCGCATGATATTGAGCGGATTGCTGAAGAAGTCGAAGGAGTCGAGCTTGGGAAGGTCGTTGCTTGCGGGGTATTCAACGAGAAAAGCAAAGAAGAAGACATTCTAGTGTTTATCCTTCACCGAAAAAGTGTAGACGAGTTCATTGCGCTTTCTAAGAAAGTGAAAACGCATTTGAACGAGCGAACCGGATGGAGAATAAGCGAGGTCTTGCCGATTCAGCGCATCCCCAAAACAACGAGTGGAAAAGTCGAACGATATAGAGTGGCTAGGGAGTATCAGTCGGGAGCATTTCGCGAGGTTTCCGAGGAAATGCAACGCCGAATCACCGAACAGGTAGAAGAGGTGGGAACCGATCAATCACCTCAGTTACGTGAAGAAGTAGAAAAACAACTCCTTGCCATTTGCCGCGAGGTGCTTCAATCAGACAGATTGGGACCAAACGACAGTTATTTTGACGTAGGCGTGTCCTCTATGCAGTTGACCCAGTTAGCAGGGCGGATAGAAGAAGAGATGGGGATTACGTTGGCCGTAACAGATTTGTTTGCCTATCCAACGATCTCCAAGCTTTCTCGGAGTCTCTTCCACGACGATCAATCGACTGATCGCCTAAAAGAGACAGATACGGGCCAACAGAAGCAAAAGGATATCGCGATTATCGGGATTTCTTGTAAGTTTCCGCAGGCTCAGGATCTGGATCAATTTTGGCAAAACATCCGGGGAGGAAAGGATTGCATTCACGAGCTTCATGGTCAGAGACGAAAGGACGCCGAACAATATGTATCGCTGGTAAGAGGCGAGCAGGGCAATTCTGGCCTTGTGGAGGGTGGTTATTTAGACGAGATTGATAAGTTTGACTATTCTTTCTTCTCGATCACCCCGAAAGAAGCGAAGCTAATGGACCCCAACCAAAGGCTGTTCCTTGAAAACGCCTGGAATACGCTAGAGGATGCTGGTTATGGCGGGCACAAGCTTTCAGGGGAAAAAGTAGGGGTGTATGTCGGCTTCTCCAAGTTAGGATACGATTACGAACGCCTTTTGTCAGTGGTAAGTCCCAAGGATTTGCCCTCTTATGCAGTAGGCAACCTTCCTTCCATTATTGCAAGCCGCATTTCACACTTGCTTGATTTGCGCGGCCCTGCTGTTACCGTAGATACAGCCTGCTCTTCTTCCTTGGTTGCGGTTCATATGGCGTGCAAGGCTATCCAAAATGGTGATTGTGAGATGGCATTGGCAGGTGGAGTCAAAACCATCCTGCTGGCGTTGAAGGCTGGAATTGGAATGGAATCCTCTGACAACCGTTCAAGGGCGTTTGACGATCAATCTGATGGAACAGGTTGGGGAGAAGGCGTAGCTAGTGTTCTGTTAAAACCTTTGGGCAAAGCCATCGAGGACGGGGATCACATCTATGCTGTGATTAAGGGAAGCGCTGTTAATCAAGACGGCATTACAGTCGGGATTACCGCACCGAACTCACAGGCCCAGGCAGAATTGATCGTAGACGCTTGGGAGGATGCGCAAGTCGACCCTGAAACGATTAGCTATATAGAGGCACATGGAACGGGTACAAAGCTGGGGGACCCTGTTGAGCTGGATGGAATTCAAAGAGCATTCCGACAATATACACAGAAGAAACAGTTTTGTGGAATCGGCACTGTCAAAGCGAATATTGGACATTTATATGAAGCAGCGGGAATTGCTGGCTTGATTAAGGCTGCTTTGCAGTTAAAGCACAAAGAGCTACCGGCCCTCGTCCACTTCCAGAAACCGAATCGGAATTTTGCATTTGAAAAGTCACCAGTTTATGCGCAAAACAGACTGGAAAAATGGGAAACAGATGGACATCCGCGGAGATGCGGGGTTAGCTCGTTTGGGTTTAGCGGGACCAATAGCCACGTTATCTTGGAAGAGTATGTGCCCGTTAATGAAACGGAGATGACAGTCTCAGACGAGGTGCAAGTATTTACCTTGTCGACCAAATCCGAGTCAGCCCTTCAACGTCTGATTCAAAAATACCGCGAGTTTCTTTCTTCCAGCGGACCGCTTTCTCTGTCTGATTTGTGCTATACAGCAAATACCGGTAGAGAAACGTTTCCCTATCGCATTGCGCTCATTTTGCATAGTCGCAGTGATTTCGAACAAAAGCTCGACCGATTGGCGGTCCGGCTTGAAAATGATCGAGATGTTTTTGTCTACGCACCTGGTAAAAAGCGCGTTCCAGAAGAAACCGTTCATCTGTTGAGTCAATCCGCTCGGGATGTGCAGGAAAAGTACCACACGGCGAGTACAGAGATGAAGTATTCGTATGCAACGACATTATGCGACTTGTATGTACAGGGAGCTACAGTTGACTGGGAAGCGTTCTACAGCGATGGCAAAAAGAGAAAAAAAATGCCACTGCCAGTCTATCCTTTCGACCAGCATCGCTCTTGGATTACAGATGATGTGATCAGTATCATTCCAGAACAGACGAATACTATGAGCGGAAATAGAGGTGCTACTGTGTCAGAGATAGGAACTGCGCCAATCGTAAAAGTTCTGAAAGAGTTGGTTCATCATGCTTCAGGTTTTGCTGTAGAAGAAATTGATCCATCCCTTCATTTTCTGGAGCTAGGCTTGGATTCTATTATGCTCGTACAAATCAATCGAGAAATTCAGGAAAAGTTTGGAGTGGTCATTCCGGCTCAAGAGTTGTTCGAAACCATTACCAGCGTGGATAAGCTAGCAGCGCACATTGCTCTGGAGCTATCCAGTAGCCCGGCTGTCGCTTCTGCCAAACAAATGGAATGGATGGCAATCGAGCAACCGAAAGCAAACGTAGTGTCGGAACCGAATGAAGTTCAGAGTGTTCAACAATCAGAGCCGAGCGAACAAACCACGAAGATGCCAGTCTCAAGAAGCACTGGGGCGGTTGAAACGATCATTGAAAAGCAGATTTCGCTCTTGTCTGAACACCAAAACCAAATGGCAACGTTGTTACAAAAGCAATTGGATCTGTTGAATCAGGAACAAAGCTATGTACCAAAACAAATCGCTGAATCTGCTCCTGTTGCTCCCGAGAGCAAGAAACCTGAGACAAAACCACCGGTCAAGGTGAAGGGGAATGAAGAGGAACGCCAGAAGCCATTTATACCGTATCAGCCACTGATGATCGGTGAACGAGGCAATTTTACACCGCAGCAAAGAGAGTATCTGAACGCATTCATTCAACGCTATACGGAAAAGACAAAGCACTCCAAGAAGTATACGCAAGAGCACCGATTTGTTCATGCCAACAATCGCAATGTGTCTGGATTCCGTTCGTACTGGAAGGAAATGGTCTATCCGATCATAACGCAAGCATCAGTTGGTTCAAAAATGTGGGATCTGGATGGGAATGAATATGTAGATCTGACGATGGGTTTCGGGGTAAACCTGCTCGGTCATAATCCCGCATTTATTATGAAAAAGCTGGAGGAGAAGATTCAATCTGATCTGCCTCCGCTGGGTCCTATGTCGGATGTAGCTGGAAGAGTAGCGGAATTAATCAGTGAGCTAACCGGAGTAGAGCGTGTCGCCTTTTACAATTCGGGGACAGAGGCAGTAATGGTGGCACTGCGCTTGGCCAGAGCTGTTACAGGCCGTTCGAAAATCGCATTATTTTCCGGCTCCTATCACGGTACATTTGACGGCATTCTGACTGTTGCTGATCCTGAGTCCCAGGACGGGAAGGCCATACCGATGGCACCAGGTATTACCCAGCATACGGTGGATGACGTGCTGGTCTTAAACTACAACCATCCAAAATCAATTGAGCTGATCAAAAAACATGCACATGAACTGGCCGCAGTATTAGTCGAGCCCGTTCAAAGCCGCCGTCCAGATCTGCAGCCAGTGGAATTCTTGAAGGAAGTCAGAGAGATTACAAGCCAGTCAGGCACTGCCCTTATTTTTGACGAGATCATTACGGGATTCCGCATACATCTTGGTGGCGCACAGGCGTGGTATGGAATAGAAGCAGACCTCGTTACGTATGGAAAAGTTCCGGGTGGTGGCATGCCGATCGGTGTTGTAGCCGGGAAAGCTGCGTTCATGGATGCAGTAGACGGGGGGACCTGGAATTTTGGAGATCATTCTTACCCGGTAAATG
This sequence comes from Brevibacillus sp. MS2.2, assembly GCF_013284345.1. Classification (NCBI taxonomy): domain Bacteria; kingdom Bacillati; phylum Bacillota; class Bacilli; order Caryophanales; family Paenibacillaceae; genus Brevibacillus; species Brevibacillus sp. MS2.2. The sequence goes on along the minus strand of NZ_JABSUZ010000020.1, from coordinate 1,980 downwards.
CGGAGAAAAAGACATTTGTGGGCGGAACGTTTTGCACGCATCCACTGACGATGCATGCCGCGATCGCTACGCTGGAATATTTGAAAGAACAGGGTCCGAAGCTTCAGGAAGCGTTGACTCAAAAGACCCTCTACTTGGTAGATACGCTTAACGCGTATTTTAAGAACGAGCAAATTCCAATCCAGATGATCAATTGCGGTTCCTTGTTCCGCTTCGTATCGTTTACCGATATAGAATTGTTCTTCTATCATCTAATCAGCAAGGGCATTTATATATGGGAGGGCAGAAATTGCTTCCTTTCCACTGCTCATTCCGATGAGGATATCGAGAAACTGATCCAAGCGGTGAAGGAAAGTATTGATGATCTGCGTCGAGGAGGCTTTTTGCCGGAGCCACCCCCAACTTCTCCAAATGGAGGCCGGAAACAAAATCAAGTCGTCGAAATGACAAACTTTACGAGACGGGATGGGCTAAAGCCAGAGGCAACGCTTGTGGAAAGGGTGGGGGAACAACTGAAGCTCCCCCTTAGCCCTGAACAGAAGCAAATGTGGTTTGCAGCCAAATATCGCGTGGAAGCATCAGCCGCTTTTAACGAGACCGCCTCCCTTCAGGTCGAGGGTGAGCTTGATATCCCTGTGTTTGAGCAGGCTGTCCAAACCATGGTGGATCGCCATGAAGCATTGCGAACCATCATTGATTCCAACGGAGAGTATCAGGTGGTACTACCCAAGAGGGACATACGTGTTCGATTCGTGGATTTGAGCCACCTTTCATCCCAGGAACAGGAAGAAAAAAAGAATCAGCTATTGAATGAACAAACAGGCACACCATTTGAACTGTCTTCTGAGGACCCCCTGTATCGGGTAAGTGTCATCAAGCTGGCTTCCGACAAATTCCTGACGTCCTACACCTTCCATCACATGATTGCGGATGGGTGGTCCATGGCTGTTTTTATCAAAGAGCTGGATGATATCTACTCGGCCCTTATACAGAAACGACCAATATTGCTCGAGCCTTCTACACCGTTTTCTGATTACCGAAACTGGCAAGAAGATCAGATGCAAAATCCAGCATTTCAGGACGCGCTCACGTACTGGAACGAAAAATTCGCAGATCCAATCCCCAAGCTCGTTTTTCCTTTAGCGCAACGAGAAACGGGAAAACCATCTTTTACAGGCGAGCGTATTACCTTCAAGATCGACAGTAACATCACAAGGAAGGCAAGAAAAAGAAGCATTCAAAACAAGAACAGTCTGTTTATTACCTTGCTCGCTTCTTTTAACCTCTTCCTTCATCGTATTCTTGGAAATAGAAAAATGGTGGTTGCGATTCCTACTGCGGGTCAATCTCATATCGGCAAAATATCCTTGATCGGAAACTGCGTCAATCTGTTGCCGGTTTGCACGGAGATTGACGGCAATGATACGGCTGCGGAGTATTTGTCCCGAGTGAAACAGGCGGTGGCGGAGATGGAAAAGCATCAAGCCTACTCCTTTGCAGCATTAGCTGAGAATTTGCCGCATCAGAACTTGCCGGAGCTTTCGGTGTTGTTCAATATGGATCGACCGCTTCACAACCTGACTTTCGCTCAAATGAAGGCTACGCTGTTGCCCAATCGGATCATTTACAGCAAGTACGATCTTTTTGTAAACGTGACAGAAGTGGGCGGAGAGCTTGTGGTGGATGTGGATGCACGAAGCGGGGTAGTAACCACGGAGATTCTTCGCCAGTGGGGCGTCTACTTTGCCAATCTTTTGCATCGTATTGCTGAAGACGATCAGGAAAAAATTCGTGCACTATCGCTTTTACAGCCCGACGAGATGGAAAGAATGATACGTGAATCCAGTGGCAACCTGGGCAAATATGCAGCGGATTGGACAGAACTTTTGCAGGATATGCCAGATGATCGAGTAGGACGAGCTTCTCTTTATGTCCTGGATCAGTATCAGCAATTGGCTCCTATGGGTGCAGTCGGACAGG